>NZ_JBFUGY010000043.1:0-70941 GCF_056402655.1 Bradyrhizobium sp. P3_C3
GGATGCTGTTGGCCAGCGGAACGTTGCCAACGTCGAGCAGTTCGGTCTGGGTCTTTTGGTCGTAGAAGGCCGAACGATACTCGGTCTTCATGAACCAGCCCGGCGAGCTGATGCCGAAGAAGTTCAGGCTGTTCTCGACGCCACCACCGATGAACCAACCGTTACGATTGTAGCTGTTGAGGTGGGCACCGACGGGAACGCCGGCGAGGTCCGTGAAGTTGGTCTGGCCGAAGTGGGCGCCCGAGTAACCGCCGTTGACGTAGGTGAGAACGTTCGGAGCGGCCAGCCAGCCGAGGCGCACACCAGCGGCCCAGGAGGTTTCCAGCTTCTGGTTGCCCGTGATACCGTTGAGCGGATCCTGGATGGTGGCGCGGATGCTGCCGAACTGACCGTCAGCGAACACGCCAGCGACCCAGGTGCCGCTGAACTGCCAGTCGTAACCGGCGCCCACGGTGCCGAACCAGCCCGAGCCGCCCTGGCGCTGGGTGATCGTCAGCGGCGTACCGGAAACCGTATCCACAACGCTCTGGTCAGCATTCGAGAGGCCGCCACCGCCACCGCCGAAAATGTAGAAGCCGGTCCAGTTGGCGACCGGCGCCGGCATCGGAGCCTTCACGTAAGGACGGGCAGCCAGGTCAGCGGCCGAGGCCGAACCGGTCATCGCCACAACCGCGGCGAGAGCGAGCAAAGTCTTTTTCATTGTCAAAATTACCCCAAGTGGAAGCGTCGTCGATGTCTGTGAGGTAATCTAGACGGATTGGCCGATAATGCTGTAGCTGGAAGGCCACAGTGACGGACAAACGCTCTGGAAATGCTGGCTGGCAACGAAGAAGACATAGCCAATTTAGTCCGCGACAATCCAGCGGCTATCGCCATCTATCTATCTGATAACTTTGAAGAAAACGAGATACTAAAGGCTAAGACGGCGCTCAGCCTCGTCACGCGAGCTCATAACGTACAGATCCTGGCACGGGACGCGGGCCTTCGACGCGACACCCTCTATAGGACGTTTGGCGGTCGAATCGACCCGCAGCTCAGCCGGGTTCTTAGGCTGCTCGAAGCGCTGAACGTAAAGGCCCGGGTTACGCCTGCGTCCAGGATCGCCAGCCCGAGCGCGATCGCTACACGGCTCAGTCAAGCCTTCGCTTTCGACGATCCGACTGACACCATCCGGGAGCTGAGCACCGTCGTCAAATCGCAGAACGTCACCTCGCTCGCGCGCGAACTCGGCATTATGCGGACGACGGTCTACAAGACGTTCGGAGGAACCGTGGATCCGCAACTAAGCCGGGTCCTAAGTCTCTTTGAGACTTTCCGGGTCAGGCTGGAGGTCGCGCCGTCGACTGAGCCCAAGGTCAGACCACCCCGTCCGAAGCTTGGTCGACCGCGAAAGACCCTGGTCGAGCGGCCTTAGCATTTCTCAAGTTGAGCCCCGTTCCGGCACCTATATGCGGCCTCGTACGGGAAACTCTTTCAAGCCAGAAAACGGCAAAGAAAACCCGCTGGCCTTGCATGATGTGCAGGACCGCGTCCTGCGACCAGTGCGGCGGCGGGCGAGTACCTCAGCCCAGCGGCCGCGATATCCTGATGGAATGCGTTCCACGACTCGGTGAACCAAATCTCGATCGGGAATTGAGCCCGCCAGACCGGCCAAACCAAAAAATAACACGCAAGCATACACAGTATGCTCGCGCACAATATATGCGTGCGAGAATTCATTCCTACAGCCCCGCGTGGTCAATACTCAACCGTCGCGAGAACCGCAAGTCATTGCGCGCAGCAAAATCGCCGCAAACCGGCCGGTTCTATCCGCACTGACCAGACAAGCTTTCATGAAGGCCCACACCCGACGACCTCTCCATGCGCCGAACCGTGATCGGCGGCGAAACTGCGCCCGACGACTATGACGACTATATTGTGACCTGGGATCGCCTCTCGATCGGCCGGATCTTTAAGACGACCACCGTCGGGGGCAAGGAAGCATGGTCATGGTCGTGCCTGCCAAATGTGCCCCAGCCGAGCACGCACCGCGGGCGTGCCGGCAGCCTCGAGGCGGCCAAGGCGGCTTTCCCGGCTGCCTGGACGGACCTGGAATCGCCGCTCAGCTCCGACCAGATCAAGGAGGCGCGTGCGATCGGTGGCGACCGCAGCCGGCCGTGGCACAAGCGCGGATGAGGCCGACAGGATGGAGCCGAAGTTTCAATGAACTGATCGCGCTGCCGGACGGCCGCAGGCTGGTGACGCTGCTCGACGCCGGCAACTACATCGCAGCGTTACCGAGGCGGTGGCCTTACCTCTGCTCGTTCCTCGCGAGCGACGCCAGTCTATCGAGTTGGCCGGCCAAACCCACGAAACTACGGGCGATGTTTTTCAGGACGGCGGCGCGATCCTTGGAAATGCCGCTCGCGCGAGAAAGTCTCTTATAGTGGTCAGCATGTTCTCGGCACTCAGCAAAGTTGATCCGTTGCTGAGCCTTCCTGTTGCCCGCGCGGGACGTGGGAGCGCCTTTCCCCGCTAGCTTGCCTTCTACCATGTTAGGCCCCGTTGAATCAGCTTCGGACACTGGGTCAAATACGGACAGCGCCGGCTTGAGTTTTAAAAGGAACCACAACCGCGCGCGAATATTTGAGTCGTCGCTGGCTCGCTGCCAGAGCCGGCGGAGCGACTCCTGCCTTTGCCCCCGGAGCCGGGGCCGTCTCTCCGCCCTTATCGTATCGGAGTAACGTATGCGTTCCTCGCCCTCGATCGTGCCGGCCTGAGCCGAATCCGGAAACAAAGAAGAAAGACGTCGTGTGGTTTGCGATAGACGAGACGCGGCCACTGTTCGCGTTCGCCGGTATCTGGACGACTTTCAAGGGCGATCGCGGTACGAAGTCAAAGCCCGTGCCTGGACCTCATCAGGTCTATGGCTTTCTCACGACGGCGCCAAATGCCGTTGTCGAGCCCATTCATCCAAAGGCAATGCCGGTGATCCTGACGACGGCCGAAGAACGAGATGTTTGGCTGCGGGCGCCATGGGACGAGGCCAAGGCGCTGCAACGGCCTTTGTCAGATCAAGCGCTTAAAATCGTGGCGCGGGGCGCAGACAAGGAGGATAGCCCTTCAATCGCCGACGCCACTTCCGTTCAATAGTGAACTTTGGAACTACCTGCACGCGACAGGAATAAACTGCTCAAACCGAGCTGCGATGACGCCCGAGAGATTCTTCGAACCACTTAACAAATGATACTGACTCTCCTCGGCCCGAAGCGTAGAGTTGAAATGTCACCGCAGCGGCACTTGGCATCGGTCGGTGATGAGAACGCCAGTTGCGCTCCCGCCCCACTCGAACGAGGGAGCAATGCCATGCTGAAGCGACGTCGTTACAAACAGTCCAAAACTCTCAAGGAGCGGCTCGCTGACGAGGCCGTTCGCCTTCGCGAGGAGGCCCAGGCGCTTGCGCCGGGACGCCGCCGCGAGATCCTGCTGCGCCGGGCGCGACAGGACGAGACGGCCATGCAGATCGAGTCCTGGCTGCATTCGCCGGGCCTGAGGGCGCCGACATGAGCCGGCAATACCGCGCCTATCTGGTCGGCGAGAACGGCGTGTTTCGCTCCGCCGAAGCGTTCGAGGCCGATTCCGATGCATCCGCGCTTCGCGTTGCACAACAGTTCACGCGCCGGGGCAACGTCGAGGTCTGGCAGCTCGACCGGAAGATCGGGCTGTTGCTGGCGCAAGCCACGCCGCCCATCGCAGCCTGACTGGCAGCCACGCGCCTGAACCGCCGCACCGGAAGGCGTCACTCCTCCGCAAGCTTGCGCTCGATATAGGCGTCCACCGTCTCGGCGAAGGAGCGCTGCACCCCCACCGCGGCACCATGCTGGTCGAGCGCGTCGCGCTGGAGCACACGCAGGCCACGCCCCCGGAGGCTGGCCGGCGCGGTGTTCAAATATTGATCGATGGCGCCTTTGGCGAGCGGAATAGCCCTCGGATCGCCCCTTGCGATCAAGAGACGCAAGAGGCTCTGGCAATCGGCCAAACCGGGCATGGCTCAGCCTTCAGCGTTGCTGCGATTTCGGGTTCGGTCGCTTGACCGGCTGGGTGTGGGTGCCGAACAGCGCCAGCAGAAACGCGACTTCTTCCTTCGAACCGACCTGGATCATGACTTGTCTCCTTCTCGCTCCGTTGGTCGGGGCCAACGGGCGCGGCGTTCAGGACAATCGGGTTTCAGCAATGTTTCAGGCGTGTTTCGTCGAGACCGAAAACGATCTCCAGAACACGATCTACCGGTGCCTGCTGAAGGTCTGCCGATGATGCAAAGGGCCTGCGCCGATGTTTTTGTCGGACCAGCCCTAACTCCTGAAAACGGCCCCGGCGCGGGACGGGGGGCTGGGGGCGCCGGAGCCGCCATTCCAGGCCGGCCATCGGCGGTGGGCCGACCACAAAGCTAATTCCAGTTTGGAGCAAGAAGTTCCAATGGGGGACCTGGCAAAGCGAACAGCTCAATACTGAGGACGCTTCAACAGCTCCGGCAATCGCGCGATTGCCGTTGCGATCCGTCGCGCCTCGTCGCGCGATAGATACTGGTGGGCATATTGGTAGCCCCACGAGTGCAGATCATCGCGATGAAGAACGCAGCAGATCGTGAAGCCGTTCGCGTCCTTGACTCGGAAGCACTCCTCTTCCGCGATCATGACCCACGGCGCCGGAAACCGCCTGAGATTGTCCATCCATGATCACTGGCGTGCGTGGCCCCGTTGCTGCTCAATTCCGCGCGGTACGAGGCGGCGCTTGGCAAGACCAGTCCGCGGCGCTGCCGGCGGCCGGCGCGGAACGAAGAGGCTGTTCACAAGAATAGGTTCGCTGTCGCCGAGCCGTGTCCGCTCGTGAACCAGGCCGCTCATCACGACGCGCATCTTCATGATCTCTTCCGCCACGAAGGTGCAGTCCTCGTCGCGATTGATCTGCTCATGCATGATGGCCTCGGCCTCTCGCATGCTGACGCGTAACGCTCTGACGATGTTGCGGATTTCATTGATGCGGTTATCCACGGCCCATCTCCACCTGACGACGGGACAATAAGAACAAATCATGAACAATGAGTCAATACGATCTTCACTTCGGGTTCACGGTGCCTTGCCTAAAGCTGCGGCCAATAACGGCACGTAGGTAGGAAACATGTCCTTTGACCCGATGGCCGCTGCGGTTGACTGGCTTGATGCCTACCGCACCGGCGACATCGAAACGATTTTGGGAATGTACGCCGATGATGCGATCGTCCATTGCGCCTGCGGCGGCATGAAGAGGATTTCGACCCGGCAGGGCCTGCGCGCCTAGTGGGTCGCCCGTCGTGGCCCGCGCGTTGGCACACGGTTCACTCTGCTACCTGACGCTTCGAATTTTATCCAAATGCGGCGAAGCGGATTCGGCGGAATGAAATCTCCCCGCGTCATGCTGGGACATGTCCCTTGCGAGGGCGCATGGGCAAGCTGGAGATTCCGTCGATGTATTACGTCGCCGCCGCATTGCTGGTGCTGTCGGGACTGTTCTACTCCGCGAGCCATCACGAGCTCGGCCAGTTCGGTGCGAACGTGTGCAGCTATGGCAGCACGTTCTGCGACAACCCGGTGGTCGTCTTCACCGGCGGCGCGCTGGCCGCCGCCTGGGGCATGTTCGTCAGCATCAAGTAGCGGCACGCGCGTCGGCACGCATGCATTGGGCGCGTTACCTCGCCAATTCCTTGCGGACGGCGGCGGCGGAATTGCCGACCTTGTCGACGGCCTTTTGCAAATCCTCCTTCGATATGCCGAGCGCGTGCGTCCAGTACTTGACCTCGAAGGCCTCGTGCATGTTGATCTTGCTGCGGTCCGGTTGCCCGCGCTTCGTCAGATTGTCCATCGCGTGTCCTCCCTCATGGAAGAGCAAAACGCCACCATGGACCGGCCGTTCCAAACGGCAGGACGAGACCATACGTCGGAGCTCACGCGTCGAGGCTCACACGTTCAGCCACAGCATGGAAGCGAGCACCGCTGAAAACAGAAACAGCCCGACAATTGCAATTCTGAAAACCAGATCGGCGGCCAAATGTGCCCCCTTTTGTCGTTGCAAATTCTTTGCTCGTACGGCGCCCGGCCCCGCCTTGGAAAGGGCAGGACCGCACCGTGACTTTGCTGCCGGGGCGGGTTGGAACGGCCCGTCGAGCGGCACCGCGACGCGCTCATCCAGCTTTGGTTCCAGGTTTTCGGAAGGCGCGAATCACAGCAACGATAACCCCACCGGTCGGCGGACGCCACTGGCATGAGAATCAAACCGTGCCGCGCGCGACAGCGGACAGCCGAGCAGGTGCTGCCTGATCGCCGACGGCTTCCGTGTCCAGGGATCGGCCGACTGTCGGCGACATCTTCTCGCGCGAGAGGCTGGCGACCGTTTTGAACGGAGGGAAAAGGAAGAGCCCGCAACCGGTGACGGTGCGGGCTCGACGATCTCTGTGATGGTATCACTCTACAAGTGTTTTGCCCGACGTGTCAAAGGATGACGGGGCGTTGGCGTCAGCGGACGGCGCGGGCGCTGGCCGACGCAGGAACTTTGCGGCCATGACGCGCTTGAAGCACACTTCGCAATTCCGGAAGCCGGAAGGTCAGCCCCTGTCAAACCGATCGAAGCAGCACGCCGCCAAGCACGACAGCCCCAAAGGATCGGCGAAGTCCGGACCGGGGCTGCTGCAACGGCTGGGGCCCGGGCTCATCACCGGCGCAGCCGACGACGATCCGTCGGGCATCGCCACCTATTCGCAGGCGGGTGCGCAATTCGGCTACGGGCTGCTCTGGACGGTGTTTCTGACCCTGCCGTTCATGATCGCGATTCAGCTCGTCAGCGCTCGCATCGGCCGGGTCACCGGCAAAGGGCTCGCCGCCAACGTCCTGCAGCTCGCGCCGCGCTGGATCGTGCTGGGGCTCGTCTCGCTGCTCGTCATCGCCAACACCTTCAACATCGCCGCCGACATCGCCGCGATGGCGGAGGCGCTCTCGCTGGTCATCGGCGGGCTCAATCACGAGCACGCCCTGATCTTCGCGGCGGGTTCGACCCTGCTCCAGGTGTTCGTGCCCTATCGCCGCTATTCGCCGGTGCTGAAATTCCTGACGCTGACGCTGTTCGCCTATGTCGCCACCGCCTTCACCGTGGAGATCCCGTGGAGCACCGCGTTGCTCGCCGCGGTATGGCCGAAGGCGACGATCAGCGCCGACTATTTCCTGATGGTCGTCGCCGTGCTCGGCACCACCATCAGCCCCTATCTCTTCTTCTGGCAGGCCTCGCAAGAAGTCGAGGAGATGAACCAGGGCAAGCGCGACAAGCCGCTGCGCGACCTTCCAACCGGGGGCGCCCCTGAAATCGCGCGCATCAAGGCCGACACCATCGTCGGCATGCTGCTCTCCAACAGCATCGCCTTCTTCATCATCCTGACCACGGCGGCCGTGCTGAACGGCAATGGCATCACCAGGATCAACTCGGCGACGGAAGCGGCCGAAGCGCTGCGTCCGCTCGCCGGCGATTTCACCTTCGCGCTGTTCGCGCTCGGCATCATCGGCACCGGCCTTCTGGCGATCCCGGTACTCGCGGGCTCGGCGGCTTACGCCGTTGCTGAGACTTTCGGCTGGCACGCCACGCTGGAGGCGAAGCCGGAAAAGGCGGTCGGCTTCTACGCCATCATCGCGGCCGCAACCATCATCGGCTTCGGTCTCGGCTTCACCGGCATCGACTCGATTCACATGCTGGTATGGAGCGCGGTGCTCAACGGCATCGTTGCCGTGCCGGTCATGGCCATGATGATGCTGATCGTCTCGAGCCGTGCGATCATGGGCCGCTTCAAGGCCCGCTCACGGCTGGTCGCGCTGGGCTGGCTCGGCACCGCGATCATGGCGCTGGCCGTCCTCGCTCTGCTCGGCTCGTCCGCGATCGGCTGACCAGACCGGCGACAGCGACGCCGAGACCTGCGACGCCAAGATCTGCGGCGCCAAGATCTGCGACGCGACGACGACGATGAAGGCCGCGAGCACGGCCGGCACGCTGATGAACCGTATTACGGCGTCACGGGATTGACGGTCGGAGATGTCTTCGGCCCCGGCCGCTCCGGCTCGACCGGCGACTTCGGTGCGGTGGGAAGCACCTTGGCGCCGGCGGCATGTGCGGCCTCGCCCGTCGTCGCATACATCGCAACATGAGCCGGCTGAGTCTTGGCGCGGTTCCACGGCCCGTGATCGACGATCACCATCGCAGCAATCGTCAAGCCGGCCACGATCAGCGCGATCACGCCGGGATGGCGAAGCGCCGAGGACATGGAGTTTGCGAAGCGATGTGTTGTCATCGAAGGACCCGTGCTGTTTCCTCTCGCGGGTTAACTCAAACGCATCCTGCGAGTTCCGCCCCTCGCTTAAGCAAGTTCTGAGCCACTACGCGGAACCGATCGTCCCGATGCGATCACTTTTTCACGTCCGGGCGCGCGTCGCCGACGAAGCTGTCGCGGTTCGGCATTTTGACAGCCGAAAGCGATTTGGCATCGAGTGTCGCATCGGCTCCCACCAGCCCGTTCAGGTTCAGGATATAGGCGGACACCGCATAGACGTCATCGTCGCTCAGCGACTGCGGCGCGTTCTGCGGCATGGCGCGGCGGATATAATCGAACAGCGTCGGCGCATAAGGCCAATAGCTGCCGACGGTGCGGATCGGCTTGGCCGTTGCGATCGTGCCCTGCCCACCGGCGAGCCGGTCACCCAAGCCACCCTCGCCTTTATCGCCATGGCACGAAGCACATTGCTGGGCGAACACCTCGCGCCCATGGCTGACCGAACCGCCTCCCTGCGGTAGATTGCGGCCGTCACGTCCGACATCGATATTCCAGCCCGCGATCTCCGCAGCCGTCGCAGGGCGACCGATTCCATAAGGGCTTTGCGCCTGCGCTTCGCTCGCGAAGGCACCCAGCGCGATTGCGACGGCAACGCCGCAGGTCTCACGCCAGCGCATTGGTCACCTCGCCGTCGGCCGCGATGCGCCAGGGCCAGATCGCGTTGTTGTGGTAGAAATAGTTCTCGCCGCGCACCGCGAGCAGTTCGGCCAGCGTCGGCTGCACATAGCCGGTTTCGTCGACGGCGCGGCTCTGGATCACGGCCGGCTTGCCGTCCCATTGCCAAGGCAGGCGGAAGCGCGTGAGGGCGCGCGTCAACACCGGCTCCTGCAATCGCGCGTCCTGCCAGCTCTTGCCGTCATCGACCGACACCTCGACACGCTTGATCTTGCCATGTCCGCTCCAGGCGATGCCGGTGATCTCGTGGAAGCCGGGCGCGCTCAGGCGATGACCGCCCGAGGGGCGCGTAATGATCGACTTCGCTTCCATGTAGAAGGAAAACTCGCGCGCCGTGCCGTCGGGCAAGAGATCGGTGTATTTCGAGGTCTCTTCGCGCGAATAAATGGGCTCCGCGGTCACGTGCAGGCGGCGCAGCCACTTCACGCTCATATTGCCTTCAAAGCCCGGCAGGAACAGCCGCAGGGGATAGCCCTGCTGCGGACGTAACCGCTCGCCGTTCTGGCTGTAGACTAGAAGGGCGTCCTCGAGGCATTTCTCGATCGGAATGCTGCGTGTCAGCGCGGCGGCGTCAGCGCCTTCGGCGACGACCCATTTGGCCTCCGGTTTCAATCCGGCCTCCTGAAGCACCAGCTTCAGGCTCACGCCGGTCCATTCGGCGCAACTCACCAGACCCACGAGGTCCGATGCCGTCTTGCCATAGGGCTTGGTGTAACCGGGATTGCCGGAGCATTCGAGGAAATGGATGCGCGACTCCGACGGGAAGCGCCTGAGATCGTCCATCGTGAAGATCAAGGGCCGTTCGACGAGGCCGTGCAGCATCAACCGATGCTGCGCCGGATCGATGGTCGGAACACCGCCATGATGCCGCTCGTAGAACAGTCCATTCGGCGTGATGATGCCGTCGAGCTCCTGCAATGGCGTCCGGCTTGAGGCCGATATGTACTGCTTGAGAGTCTTCGAGATGTTCTTGACGACGCCCTTCTCGAACGGTGACGGCGCGCCATAGGGCTGGGCTCCCATCGGCTCGCCCGGCGCCTTCATCCATTCGGGAATGTTGGGCGGAAGGTTGTCCGTCTCCGCCGCGGCCGACGTACCAGCGCCCAGAACGGCGCCGCCCGCCACCGCGGTGCCGCCTTGCAGGAAGCGACGGCGTGTTGTTCTCGCGGATTTTCCGGCGGCGTCGATCGTGCTGCTCATTGCGGATCCTCGGCTGAAGTGCGCCCCGCATCAAACGCTCCGCGAAGGGTGTTTGCAATCCGCACCTATTTCAAAAACAGGCGATTTCGACCAGGACTGGTCTAGATCAGCCAGCCGCAACAGTCATTCCGTTCTTCGCGATGCAAGACAGCTCTCAGTTTCACTCGCCCGGAGCGATCGCGTTACTCGGCGTCGGGCGGTCGGTGATCTGCTGTCCGAACAGGCTGCCGATCAGCTCGACCGCAGTGCGCGCGGTGCGACCGCGCTCGTCCAGGAACGGATTGAGCTCGACGATGTCGACCGATCCGACCACGCCGGAATCATGAAGCAGCTCCATGATCAGATGCGCCTCGCGATAGGTCGCTCCGCCCGGCACCGTGGTGCCGACCCCCGGCGCCACACACGGATCGAGGAAATCGACATCGAAGCTGACATGGAGCACGCCATCGCACGCCTTGACGCGCTCGATGACGCGCCGGATCAGCACGGCGACGCCGAACTCGTCGATCTGGCGCATGTCGACAACCCTGATCCGGCGTGTGCGCATCAATTCCTTTTCGAGCTTATCGATCGAACGCGCGCCGAACAGGTCCAGCCTGTCGGGATCAATCGAGGCGCGCGGATCATCGCCGAGCAATCCGTCGAGGCCGGGCTCGCCACACAAGAACGCCGCCGACATGCCGTGCATGTTTGCGGTGATCGTCGTCTCGGGCGTGTTGTAATCGGCATGGGCGTCGAGCCAGAGCACGAACAGCTCGCGTCCGCGCTCCTGCCAGTGGCGCGCCATGGCATTCACCGAGCCCATCGACAATGTGTGATCGCCGCCGAGGAAGATCGGCAACGCGCCGGTCTGTGCGATCTCATGGCCTCTGCGGCTCAGCAGGCGCGTCCAGCGCTGGATTTCGCGATAGTGGTTGGCTTTTTCGGGCAGCCTGTCAGCGAGGTCCCTGACCTCCGCCACGGAGAGATCGCCATAATCGACAACTTCGAAATCAAGGCTTTCGAGCAATGCCGCAAGCCCGGCGGTGCGCAGCGCCGCAGGGCCCATCAAGGTGCCACGCTGCGAAGCTCCCATGTCGATGGGCGCGCCGAGCAAGGCGATGCGCCGGCCTTGATCCGTCATGATCCGATCGGTCACGGCAATCTCCTGAGATCAGCAAGCCTTCGCCAGCCTAACAGAGATTCGCATCCGTCGTTTCCCGGGATTACAGGACGAATGGGCTCGCGCGCCCGGAACAAATTCCCGGACGCCGCATTTTGTTTACAGGGCCGGCATCCGCCGTTCAAAACGGCGCCTGTCGCGGATAGCCAAAGGTCTCTCGACCCGCTGTTCAAAACGAGCGCACGCGCGGATAGCCAAAGGTGCCGGCCTCCATCTCTTCGCCAATTCCGGAGGTCGCGATCTTGAGCACGGACATACCGCAGCCCAATCCCCCGCCCGGCATGGCCGAGCGTGCCATCGACGGCGCAACCGACGTGTCCCGCACCATTGGCGAGGTGGCAGGCGGCCTGCACGCCGCGGTCGATCGCCTCACTGCCGCAATCGACGAAGCACGAAAACCCGGCCGGCCGCTCGCGACAGTCGCGGCAATCACGCGCGAGGCGCCCTTGGCCAGTCTGTTCGTCGCCTTCCTCTTTGGCGTGGCAGTCGCACGCCGGCGCTAGCGATCGGAGTTGAAGCGGTTCAGGCCGCGCTGACGGCTTCGAGTTCAGCCGGCAGGAATTTCCTCTCGAACGCCCCGGCGGGCATCGGGCGGCCGAAGAAATATCCCTGCCCTTCCTCGCATCCCATGCTGACCAGGAAGTCGGCCGTGGCACGGTTCTCGATGCCTTCCGCCACGACAGTGAGCCCGAGCTGCTTGCTGAGACCGATGGTCGAGCCGACGATCGCGGCGTCGTCGGAATCGGCGAGCAGGTCAAGCACGAACGACCGATCGATCTTGAGCCCATCGAGCGGAAACTTCTTCAGATAGCTCAGGCTCGCATAACCCGTGCCGAAATCGTCGAACAGAACGCGGACGCCGAGCTGCTGGATCCGCTCGAACATGTCGAGCACGCGGCTTTCGTCGTGCAACAGGATATCCTCGGTGACTTCGAGCTCGAGCAGCGACGGCGTGAGCCCCGTCTCCGCGAGCAGCGCCGCAACGGAATGCGCGAGGTCGCCGGACTCGAGCTGCGACGGCGAGAGGTTGATCGCGACGCGCACGCTGTTTCCGGACAATTCCCAGGCTCGCGCCTGCCGACAGGCGGTCTCCATCACCCAGTTCGCGATCCGCTCGGACAGGGACGAGGTGTTGACCACCGGCATGAATTCCCCGGGCGAGACATAGCCGCGCGCGGGATGCCGCCAGCGGATGAGCGCTTCAGCCCCGAGCAGGCTGCCGTCGACCAGCCGAACCTGTGGCTGGTAGAACAGTTCGAACTCGCCGCGATCCGCGGCAAGCGCCAGTTCGCTCTCCAGCGTCAGCCGGTTCTCCAGCTCCTGCCTGATCGCACTCTCGAAGATCACGTGGCTGCCGCGCCGCGTCATCTTTGCCTTGCTCAGCGCCAGATGACCATTTCCGAGAAGATCGTCGGCGTTGTGCCCACCTTCCGGATAGACGGCGACGCCGATGCTGATCCTGACGCGATGTTGGCGCGCGCCCGTTGCGAGCGGCGCTTCGAACGCGCGCGCGATCCGCTCGGCAAACTCCACAATCGGCTCGCCAGCCTCCGTACAATCAAGCGCGATGGCGAACTCGTCGCCGCTGAGCCGGGCGACGACCGCMTTGCCACCGACCTTGGTCCGGAGGCGCTCCGCGACGGACCGCAGCACGAGGTCGCCGGCCGAATGTCCAAGCATGTCGTTGATCTGCTGGAAGCCATCGAGGCCGAGCACAAGCAGCGCGACGTCGGACGATCGCGGCTCCGCCGCGGCGATCAGATTGGCGAGGCTCGCATGCAGCATGTTGCGGTTGGCAAGACCGGTCAACGCGTCATGTTCGGCGAGATACCTGACGCGTTCGGCTTCGCGCTTGCGGACCGAGATGTCGCGCAGGATCGCTCCGTACTGGAAGCCGTCCGTGCCCTGCCAGCCCGAAAAGCTCGCTTCGACCGGGAACGTCTCGCCGTTCTTCCGCCGCCCCTGAAACTCGACGACGACGGCACCGCCGGGCACCAACAGCGCCTGGCGCGCAGCATCGCGCATGGCAAACGCCTTTGCGCCACCGCCGGCGGGCTCCGCACAGAGCGTTTCGAACGGACGTCCGATCATTTCGGTCGGCATGTAGCCGAAGATCGCGCTGGCGCCCGGATTCCACACCGTGATCCGGTGATCCTCGTCGGTGCAGATCAGACCGTCGCCGAGCGACATCGCGATACGATGAAAGCGGCTCTCGGCAATACGTCCCAGGAGACTACGGAAATCGATCTCGTCGAGTGCAATCGCCGTCAGATAGGCAATGATCGCAATGTGAAACAGCGACGTGTCGATGATGAGCGGCCAGCTTGCCTGCACGAGCGCAGCGGCAAGTTCCACACCCGCTCCTGCGGCGACGAGGATGGTGACACGGACGCCCGGTGCGGAACGGCGCCACGAATACATCATCGCCAGGCAGATCAGGCCTAAGCCAATGATCATGCCGACATCGGACGTCCAGTGCAGCATCCGGTTCTGGAGGATCGATTCCGCCGCCAGGGCCTGGAGGACGGGCCCGGAGACGATCTTGCCGTTGGGAACACTGAACCGGTCGCCCAGTTCGAGCGCGGTAGCACCGACGATGATCTTCTTGTCTCTCAGCTTGTCCAAGGTCGCGGCATCGCCGCGCAGCACGTCAAAATAGGAGACACTTGGGATGGAGGCCGCACGAATGCCGAAATCGATCAGGAAGGGGGGCCGCCGATTGGCGTCCTGCCCGGCCAGCACGACGGCCATCGACGGCATCACGGCATCACCAAGCCTCTCTCCGACCGGATAGCGGCGCACGAGCCCGTCGGATTCGATCGCAACATTGACGACGGCCGGCCACGACTGGTTGCTGAACGGCTTCAGTGGACGATTGATGTGAACCGCGCCACCATTCGGCGTCGGCTGCTTGAAGGAGGGCAGGATCGTCGAACCGCCGACCTCCCGAAGCGCCGTGACGAGGGCCTCGTCTGAGGCCGGATCCGATGGTGTGCTGAAATCGACGTCGAAGGCGACGTCCTGTGCCCCTGCCGCCTCGAGCCTGTGCAACAGCTCCGCGTGGAGCCGGCGCGGCCAGGGCCATATCCCGATCTGGTCGATCGAGGGGGCGTCGATGGCCACGACGACGACATTGCCGCTGGCCGCACGCGATTGCCAGGCGAAGCGCAGATCGGTAAGCGCGTTGCGAAGCGCGCCGTGCCATCCCGTGGACAGCACGACCGCAAGCGCGATCATGACGAGAATATGCGGCCGATGGCGTTTCACTTTGCTCCCCTGCACCGGCGGTCCCTGCCGCCAGGCGCTCCCCAATACCGACGACACGGTCCTAGCGATGGCCTTTGCCCCAATACCAACCGTAGTGGTGGCCATGATTGCCGTTACCGTTGCTGCCGTTATTCCCGTTTCCGCTGTTCCCGTTGCCGTTGTTGCCATTATTGCCGGTGCCGCCGCTTCCGTTGCTGGTCGTACCAGTCCCGTTGCTTCCGCTCCCAGAGCTTCCGCCGGATACATCGCTGGTCGAACCAGCGGTGGTCGCAACGGTCGTCGTCGTATTTGACGACGTCGACGTGGCACTGGCCGTGGGTGCACTGCTGCTCACCGTAATCGCCGTGACGTTGGAGCTGTTGGCGGCCGTGGTCGTCGTGCTCGCCTTCGTATCGCTCCACACCGTCTCGGTCCCGGTGCTGGCGTTCGCATTGCGCACGTGCCCCGTTGTCACGGCGCCGTGGGCGAGCCCGTTCGTGACCTTGTGGACGTTCAGCTTGACCTCGCCGAGCGAACTGGAGATGCGCACGACGCCGCCTTTGGGCGCCTGACCGCCGGCCGCTTGATGCGATTGCGCCGGCGCGCCAGCCGCCTTGGTCCCCTTGTCGATCGGACCGAGCGCATGGATCGCGTGGCCGCTCGCCGCATTGCGCGGTGCCGACAGGCCCGATTTCGGCACCAGGACTCGCTCGATCGTCGAGGCGCGCGGCTTGCCGTGCTCGATCGGATTGAAGGTCCCGGCACCACTCAGGCTGAGGCCGGGCTTGCCGTGCTCAAAGGAGGTGGCGGCCTGTCCCGGCATGACCTGTGCGATCTGTCCGGACTTGAAGTCGGAGACTTCAACCTGGCCGCGGAGCACGCCGACCTTGGTGCTGCGAGCATTCACGGTGACGCTGAATTGCGTTCCTTTGACCACGGCGGCGAGATACGGCGTCTCGACCTCGAAATGCTTGACGTTGCGCTTCTCGACCTCGAGCAGGATCGAACCCGCCTGCTGGATGATGGTGGTCGAGAGCCCTTCCTTCTTCTCGGCCGGCAAACCGACCACCGAGTTCGGGGAGATCAAAATCGATTCCTCGCCGCGGACGAGTAGCACGCGTCCGTTGCGTCCGGTGCGAATGGTATCACCGGCCCTCAGCGTCCCTTCCTGGGTCAATGACACAGGCTGCGCGCCGTTGGCGGCAAGCCAGACCTCACCCGAGGACTTGCTGACTGACCAGACGCCATCGTCCGCGGCAGATGCGAACGAGGCCGTACCCAGGATCAGCGCGGCCACGAAGGCGCACCGCATTCCAACTCTGCCCAGCATCACGATCCTCAGTCCCGCATTACAGCCAGTCCTGAGGCGTATCCGAAATCACTCAAGAGAGAATTAGCGGGAACCGGCAAGTCCAATGGCTGCATTAACCAATCATTGACCATAAAAAACTAAGAAAAATCATGCAGCTAACGAACTCTTACCGGCTCTTGTGCACTGCTCCGTTAAACTACGGGGAGCGGCTCGTTGCGCGCATTGAGAAGCGGCATCTCCTCGTTGCACTGGTGCTGGCGGCACCGATTTTCACCGGAATTTCGCAGGCGTTCGCTCAACAGGCGAACCAGCCCGGCTTCGATCCGCGGCAGCCCGAGAAATACTTTGAAAACCAAACCGAGCAGGAATCGCTGAGCCGTCCTCCGGTCACGCTGCCGGCGGTCGGCCGGCCCAACACAGGCGGGGATACGAAACCGCAATTCGTGTTGCGCGGGATCGATGTCAGCGGCGCCCAAGCCATTCCCCGCGATCGCATCGCCGCAGCCTATCAGCCCTATCTCGGAAAGAAGGTCTCGCAAGCCGACCTCGCCGCGATCGCCGGCGCGATCAGCGATCTCTACCGCGCAGACGGCTTTCATCTGAGCCGGGCGATCGTGCCGCCGCAGGACATCGCCGACGGTCGCGTCCGGATCCAGGTGATTGAAGGCGCCATCGTGCAGGCCGAGCTGAAAGGCGACGGCGCCGAGCAGTTTGGCGTGAGGCCGATGCTGGGGCCGGTTCTCGCCGAGCAGCCGTCGCGCCTGGCAACGCTCGAA
Source organism: Bradyrhizobium sp. P3_C3 (assembly GCF_056402655.1). Lineage (NCBI taxonomy): Bacteria > Pseudomonadati > Pseudomonadota > Alphaproteobacteria > Hyphomicrobiales > Nitrobacteraceae > Bradyrhizobium > Bradyrhizobium sp. P3_C3. The sequence goes on from NZ_JBFUGY010000043.1 coordinate 16,752, forward strand.
CGTCAGCTCTTCCTCATCAACAGCGGGCCGGGCATCCGGATCACCGACACCGCGCTCGAGGAGATCGGCGGTGCCACCGGCCGCTTTCGCCTCATCGTCCATTTGAAAACCTGGCACGTCTTCTCGTCGTTCGGCGTGGATAATTTGGGCTCATCGTCGGTCGGCCCGTGGCAGACCTACGCGACCGGCGCTTTCAACTCCTACCTCACGCCCGGCGATACGCTGGCGGTCAACCTGTCGACCATTGCCAACGACCCGCGTGAGCTTGGCTTTGCGCGATTATCCTATGACGCGCCCGCCGGCGTCGACGGCGTGCGCCTCGGCGCTTCCGTCCTGTACAGCGCGGTCCGGCCGGGTGACGCCCGCCGCCTCGACAGCGACATCACCACGACAGAGGCGTTCGAGCTGCGGGCAAGCACCGTGCCCTTCATGTCGCAATCATCGGCGTTGACGCTGACCTTGGCCGGCACCTTCAGCAACGTGTCCGAGCACGATCTTTACGGCCCCTGGTACAACGACCACATCAGGACCGCGAGCCTGACCGCCGATTACCGGCTCCAGGATCGCTTCGGCGGCACCAATTTCGCGACGCTGACCTACCGCCAAGGTCTCGACATCTTCGGTGCCTCGCATTTCGACGACGATCTGCTGTCGCGCGACGGCGCCGCGTCGAACTTCTCGGTGCTGAACCTCTGGTTCACGCGCTACCAGACCCTCAACGACGCCTGGTCGCTCAAGCTGTCCGCGGCCAGCCAGACGGCATCGCGGCCGCTGTTCATTTCGCAGCAGTTCTATCTCGGCGGCGCGGCTTTCGGCCGGGGCTATGGCGCGGCCGAGATCAGCGGCGACAACGGTCTTGCCGGCTCGCTCGAGCTGCGCTTCGACCAGAAGCTCAATTTCCGCTACTGGACCGGCTATCAGCTCTACGCCTTTGGCGACGCCGGCGCAGTCTGGAACGACGGTTACCGCCTGAGCGACGGCCTGTCGCTGACATCGGCCGGAGCCGGCGTGCGGTTCTTTCTGCCGGATGATCTTCAAGCCGATCTCGGCGTAGCCGTCCCCTTGAGCTACCGGGCGCCAGACAACGAGCGCCGCAGCCCACGCTTCCTGTTCACCCTCTCGAGCGCATTCCGGCTCTGCCCCGAACGCGGCAGGGGCGGCTGCCTCTAGCTGCCGCGCTTTGAGCACACCCGGCATGCGGCCCTTTTGCGGCCTTGCTCACAGACTTGCCTAAATTTAATCCCGTAACCTGCTCACGATCGCTCGATCCGGGGGCTTGCAATGACCATTTTCAGTCGAAAGTGATTGGGACGGAACCATGAAGAGGGTGTTTGCAATCCTGGCCTTTCTCTGCGTGCTCGGCGTCGGCCAGTATTTCGTGGTCAGCCGGTTCGCGATCCGACATGAGATTTTGACCCTGTTCGATGCCTCGCGCCAACGGCCGATCTCGGTCGAGATCGCGGTGCGGCGCGACTACGAGACCAAGGCCAATCTCGGGCTCTGGAAGCTCCCGCTCGCCATCATCAGCAACGGCAACACCGTCAAGGCGACCGAGTATTCCTTCCTCGCCAACGTGCTCGCGGCGCGCGGTTATCTCGTTGCCAGCATCCAGCAGGACCTGCCGAGCGATCCGCCGTTGATGACCCATGTCGGTCAGCAATATGTCGGGCGGCGCGAGGTCTATATCCGCTGCGAGGCCAACATCCTTTTCGCCCTGGCCGAACTGAAGCGACGGCAGGAAAACACCGACTACGACCACATCACCCTCGTCGGCCATTCCAACGGTGGCGACGTCTCGATGTATGTCGCCCATCAGCACCCGGAGATCGTGTCGAAGGTGATCACGCTCGACAATCTGCGGGTGCCCTTCGTGCTCAGCGACAACCTGAAGATCCTGTCGTTCCGCTCCAAGGATCCGCATTTCCAGACCGACCCGGGCGTGCTGCCGACGCCTGAAGAGGCCAAAGCGCGCGGCATCGACATCGTCCATACCGGTGCTCAGCACACCGAGATGAGCGATCGCGGTCCCGATGCGGTCAAGGAGAAGATCCAGGCGACACTCGACCGCTTCCTGCGTGACAGCGCCAGCAGCTCGCTCGCGCCGGCTGACACCAGAAGCCCGATGATCATGAACCCCGGCGACTACTAGCCGGGTCCCCTTTGCGGCAGATCAAGGCAGCTCCAGGGTGGCGACGATAGGAAGGGCCTCACCATCCCGGAGGGGCACGTGTCGCACTCCATCGAAAGCCTTGATGCGAAACGTCTCGAGACGGCAGGCCTTGGCCTGCCGGCTGCGAGGACACCGGCATTCGCGCGGCATCTCTATCGTGCGACCCGCAAGCTGCTGCGGTCGATCATCGCCCGCATCGATCTCTCGCAATTTCCGGGATCGTGCTGCGGCTGAGCGCGGCGTCACGCAAAATCAATTTGCGGTCACGCGGCGCACACCGGAACTCAGGACTTTCCCTTGCCGGGCTGCATGAAACTGCCGGTCATCTGGCGCATGTGGTCGCCGGCGCTGGTGAACTGGCTCCGCAGGAAGTCGGACTGGATTCGCATCGCTTCCTGAAGGTCGGTGGCATGCACGAGCTTGCGCGCGTGCTCGAACGCCGACTTCATGTTCTGCTCAGTGAACGCGAGCGCCTGCTTGGACACCTCGGTACCCGCTCCGGGAACCGACGTCATCGATTTGGTGGCAGCTTCGAAAAACATGCCGAATGCCTGTTCCGCCTGATCGATCGTCTTTTCGGCCAGGTCGCGCAGTTCGGCCGGGACTTCGAGCTTCGGTTCGATCATGGTCATACTCCTCCCCTTTTTCCCAACTGAATACCACACTTGCCGGATCGCATTCCAGCGGCAGCCTGGCGGACAAACGTCGCCCGGGGGTCCGGCTCCGGCCGGAAAACGGGGACGAGGCGTACGGCCGGGGTCAGGACAGGGGGTGCTCGGGAAGGGTTTCTTCGGTGCCGAGGTCTTCGACCAGCTTGATGACCTCGAAACGCTGTCGAGGCCCGAGCTTCAGGAACGCGCGAAGCAGGCGCAGACTTTCAACGGTGCTGCTTGCAGGCGCGCCGAGCTTGAGGTGCAGTTCAGCCGCGAAATTGAGGTTTTTCATCTCGCACCTATGACAAGCATCGGCCCTCGTGATCAGACGTCGAGGTCTCGCTCGAGAATCGAACACCATGACCGGACGCCATGGTGACCCTGAGATCTCGGCCGGGGCACCCGGTGGGTTAACACGCTGAACCATATACTGGCTCAACCGAACAGGTTGCAATTATGTCAAGAAACAACCCTTCCGGCAAGCCCAACCGTCGCCGTAGCGATGCTTCGTCCGCATCGCAGCACGGCAATTCCGGATAACAGGAATATGGACCGTCGTCACCCACCTGCGTCAAGAAGCGGCATCACTCACGCACACGGCCTCGGTCGCTGTCAATCGGTGCGGCGTTTCGCCGTGTTTCCGGTGTGAACGAGGCCAGATTGAAGTTTCTTCAGCGTATACACGTAATTGTTGAGCCCGACCTCGGCGGTTGTATCGTCGGCGAAATGAACGTCGAGCCGCGCAGCCGGCCTGCAGCGTCTTGATCCGTCCGCCAGTGAAGCCCCCCTTGAGCTGCTCGGCTTGGACGCGGTTCCCCGTACCGGGTTCATCGGTCCGAAGATATCTCCGCCAATGAACCGTCGTTCAAGGTGGAACGACCAAGCGGTTGCGAAGCGGCCACGCAGACCATGGGCGCCATGGCTGACGGACTTCTCGATTCGGGCGCGCCTCAGCACCAAAGGACGACAGCATGCTTTCCCGCTGCGATCTCATCAAGGGCGGCGCCGTCGCGCTTCTCACTTTCTCGATACAAGGCGCATGGGCGCAGGAGACAAGGATGAATCTGTTCAAGATCGTCACCATCAAGGACGAAATCGTCGTCGGATTGTCGGCGGAGGAGCTCCAGGCGCTCGGCGGCAATGATGCGAGCGCGGTTGCGCATGCGCTTGCGCAGAAGGGCGATCTCACGGTCTGGCAGTACAACGTGCATCGCGGCCCGAACGGCGAATTGCAACAGGCGCCGACCGCGAAGATCGGGCTCTTGGCCAACGCGTCTCTCCGTGTCGAGCCCTACACGACGCCTTACCAGATCGTGCCGCATCCGTGACAAGGGGCCCGGGCGCGCCTGCGGCGAGACCCGCAGGCGCACCACTACTCTCAACGCTGCTTGGCGCGCCGAGCCCGGCCTTCCGTCGCAAAGCCGTAGATCAGCGCTAGCCGGTCCAGGCATTCGCGAAAGCGCCGCGCGAAATAGTCGTTCCAGCGCTGGGTACGGACAGCGCGCCGCTCCCCGATCTGATCCATGGTCAGCCCCAGCACCAGGACGTCGTGCACCAGCGCGGCGCCGTCGGTACCGAGTTCGCGCTCGACCCGGTTCAGGCGCAGCACAGCCTGGCGCTGGTCCTCGGTGACGGGCTCGCGCGAGCGCGTGCCATCGACATATTCGCGCGTCGGGTCCACCGCCTGGGGCCCGTGCTCCGCCCTCTCCCAGTCGTTCTGGAAGGCGCGTCCGCCGCGATATTGCGCCTCGTCGATCTGGTGATGCGCGTGCAACCGGCCGAGCGGATCGCCGCGGATCGAGCGGACGGCGACGATCTTCTCGCCGGCATCGAGCGCCAGCGGATTGTCGACCTCGACCTCCGCCACCTCGGCATTGAACGGCACCTCGCGCGAGCGCCGATCGTAGATTCCAGTCAATCTGTAGGACTTGTTGCGTCGTGCACCTGCCACTCGGATACTCCTCGCAAATTGAATGAATAGCGGTCCCGTCAGGCGGCAGAGATCAGCCTCAGGACGACGGGACCGGCGGCGCGAGCGGACGCGGCCTCAGACCTTCGCGTCAGGCGAGCATGCGGCGTGCAATAGCTGGAGCCCGGCTGGCGCGGATGGCCGCAGAAGGCGATCCCCTCCCCGTCCTTGTCGCCACCATAGGGATAGCGGCAGTCGTCGCGCCCGAGTTCGCCCAGCGCGACCAGGCGGGGCTGGACGCCGACACAGCGAAACTTGACCCGCGCGGGTTTCATTGCGGATTTCGGCGGCAAGTTCAGGTTCGGCACCGCCGGACGGGGCGGCCCGATGAGACAAGCTCCTGACGGCAAGCACGGCACGATCGATGGACTCGTCATCCGCGCCGGTGCCGCGAGTCCCAGCCGCTTGGCGCGGCCGGCCACCGCGTTGCGTGTGTAAGCCGTTCCAAACCTTCCGTTTATCTGTCTTCCGATCTCCGCATAAGACATTCCCTTGAGAAAATAGTCGCGAAGCGCGTCGGAGTGCTCCGACGGCCAATGACCCGGTTCCATGCTGCTGTCCTGTGATGCGCCTCCTCCGATCGTTCGATCGCGAGGCGGCGCCTACATTCCGTTATTCCGAAGCAGCTGTCAAGCGACAATTCTGATATTCATAATTGCATCAATTCCGAATTTCGGATTACAAGAGGCGGGACGATGGGCAATCGAGGGAATCACCATGTTGGACGTTGCAATGATCGAGCGGGGCCTGGAGAAGACGGGCAAAAGCAAGGGCGGCCTGGCGGCGGCCATGGGCGTGCGGCCCGGCGCGGTGTCAGAGATCCTGGGCGGCGAGCGMCTGGTGAAGGCGTCCGAAATCATTCCGATCATGGAATATCTTGAGCTCAATCTCGCGCCGATCATGGGCCGCGTCGGGGCCGGCGCTGTGATCGAGCCCGATTATGAACAGGTTCCCCCGGAAGGCCTCGGCGATATCGCGCTGCCGTTCCCGATCATGGAAGAGACCGTCGCCTTCGAGATCGTTGGCGATTCGATGCTGCCCAAATACGAGAGCGGCGACGTGATCGTCGTCTACAAGGACCAGCGTCATCCGCTGTCGAGCTTCTACGGTGAAGAGGCCGTGGTCCGGCTCAAGACCGGTGAACGCTATTTGAAGACCATCGAACGCGGGAAAACTCCCTCCGTCGTCAATCTCAACAGCTTCAACGCCAAGCCGATCGTCGGCGTCAAGCTCGAGTGGGTCGGCGAGATCTGCCTGTCCATGCCCAAGGGTCAACTCGAGCGGCTGCGCGCCAAGTCGGCACGCCCTCGCAAGAAGAGCAAATAAAGGTCGATTTCCGATTTTTGGAAATCACCCTTGACTTAATTCTGTTTTTCGGAAATACTCTGCCGCGCTCCCGGCTACGGGCGCGGCAGGATCGTTTCATGCAGTGTTTCGTCGTGATGATCGACTATGGGCGGCGCGGACGCGAGGCAGTCGTCGATCCCGAAATCACGAGGCGCGAGGTCATCTCCCGCGTCGCTTCGGGTGAATATCGAAACATCTCGTTCATCCACGAAATCGCGGAGAATGCGGTGGAGGACGTGACCGAGGCGATCCTGACCGAGGCCGCCCTCCCCCAGGTTCCGCCTGAAGAAGTCGACCTCCAGGCGATCCGTCTCGATCACAACCGCGATCTGCGCAAGCACGAGAAAACGTGACGCAGGCCCAAATGGGCAGCGTCACTTCACTGCCCAGCCGGAGATCACACCGTGAGGACGGTCGAGCCCGTGGTCTTGCGTGCGGCGAGATCGGCATGCGCCTTGGCGGCGTCCTTCAACGGATAGGTCTGGTGCACCTCGATCTTGACTGCGCCGGACTTCACGACGTCGAACAGCTCGTTCGCCATCGCGACCAGGGCCTCGCGCTTGGCAGCGTAGGTGAACAGCGTCGGACGGGTGACGTAGAGCGAGCCCTTCTGCGCGAGCAGACCGAGGTTGAGCGGCTCGACAGCGCCGGAGGACGCACCGAACAGCGCGGCAATACCGAGCGGCGCAAGACAATCCAGCGACTTCAGGAACGTGTCCTTGCCGACGGAATCATAGACCACCGGCACCTTCTTGCCGCCCGTGATCTCGTCGACGCGCTTCACGAAATCCTCGCGCGTATAGATGATCACATGATCGCAGCCATGTGCCTTGGCGAGCTTTGCCTTCTCGTCGCTGCTGACGGTGCCGATCACTGTCGCGCCGAGATGTTTTGCCCACTGGCTCAGGATCAGACCGACGCCGCCGGCCGCGGCATGGAGCAGGATGGTGTCGCCGGCCTTCACGCGATAGGTCTGGCGGATCAGATATTGGGTGGTGAGGCCCTTCAGCATCATGGCCGCCGCGGTCTTGTCATCGACACCATCAGGCAGCTTCAACAGCCGGTCGGCCGGGATCAGCCGCGCCTCGGCATAGGCGCCGAGCGGCGAGGCACCATAGGCAACGCGATCGCCGGGCTTCAGATCGGTAACGCCGGCCCCGACCTCCTCGACGACGCCGGCTCCCTCGCTGCCGAGACCGCTCGGCAATTGTACCGGATACACACCGGAGCGATTGTAGATGTCGACGAAGTTGAGACCGACGGCCGTGTGGCGGATGCGCGCCTCGCCAGGTCCGGGCTTGCCGACACTGACTTCCTCCCAGACCAGGACTTCAGGACCGCCGGTCTTGTGAAAGCGAATGGCATGCGTCATGGGCGTTGCTCCCTTATCGTTGCAATGAAGGTCCGTGGAAAACGGACCGGCCTGTGAAATAGGAATTCGGTCGGCCCGTTACAGTACAGAGACGTAACAAGAATGTCACAGCGAACGACAAACGCCTGCCGTTCCGCCTCTGTTCGAAAGAGTTGATGACGGCACCGGCGCGTTCCGGCAGTAGCCTTTTCGCGGGGTTTGGTGGTCGCCTGCGAAGGAGAGCCGAGATGCCAGCTTATGTACAGCATCATCAGGACATCGAAATCGCGCCTGTACTTTGTCCCGCCTGCATGGGGTTCCTGCCGATGTACGTCCGCGAGGTCGAACCGCATTGGGGCCTTGCCAGGATCGACTTCGTCTATGAATGCGCGGACTGCGGCGCGGAAGTCCGGCAGACCATCCGCAAGCCGGAGCTGCGGCACTGACCGCACCATCAGCCATCGCTTAAGTATTTGCGCTGAACGGAAAAAGCGACGTTCTGCGCGGGTCAGGCCGTCCCAAACGAGGCTTGTTCTTTGCCGGGAACGCAGGCAGAACAAGCCTCAAGCAAGACCTTTGGGAGCGCCCTTTCGTGGCTGAACAGAAGGCCTCGACCTCGATCGAGGCAGTGGAGAGCGGCCTCGCCGCGCAAGGCTATATCGCGAGCCGGCAGATCGCGACCGCCGTCTATTTGTCGCAGCAGATCGAGAAGCCGATCCTAGTCGAAGGCCCCGCGGGTGTCGGCAAGACCGAGCTTGCCAAGGCCATTGCTGCCTGGCGCGGCATGAAGATGATCCGCCTGCAATGTTACGAGGGCCTCGACGAGGCCAAGGCGCTCTACGAGTGGAAATACGCAAAACAGCTTCTCTACACCCAGATCCTCAAGGACAAGCTCGGCGAAGTCCTCGGCGGCGCGCAGACGCTGCATGACGCACTCAATCAGCTCCACGATTTCGGCGACGTGTTCTTCTCCAAGGAGTTCGTCGAGCCGCGGCCGCTGCTGCAGGCGCTGGAGCAGCCGGGCGGTTGCGTGCTGCTGATCGACGAGATCGACAAGTCCGACGCTGAATTCGAATCGCTGCTGCTTGAGATCCTGTCCGACTTCCAGGTCACGATCCCGGAGCTCGGCACGGTCGCGGCGATCACGCCGCCGACGGTGATCCTCACCTCGAACAGCGAGCGTGACCTCGGCGACGCCCTGAAGCGGCGCTGCCTGCATCTGCATATCGGCTTCCCCGAGCAGCGGCTCGAAGAACGCATCGTCGAGAGCCGCGTCTCCGGTATCTCGCAGGCGCTGCGCCGGCAGATGGTCGGCTTCATCCACGAGATCCGCTCGCTCGACCTGAAGAAGCTGCCTTCGGTCAGTGAGACCATCGACTGGGCGCGCGTTCTGGTTCTACTTCAGGCCTCGGAGCTCGATACGGACATCGTCAAGGACACGCTCAATGTGCTCCTGAAGTACGAGGCCGACATCGAGGCAGCAACGCCGCAAGTTACGACCTTCATTGCCAAGGCGGCACGGTCCAACGTCTTCGGTTGACGCCGATGCGCGAGAATCTCCATCGTTTCTTTCGAGCGGCGCGCGGTGCCGGCGTGCATGTCTCGCCCGCCGAAAGCATCGATGCGATGCGCGCGGTCAACCAGGTCGGCTTTTCCGACCGGGCCATCCTGCGCGATGCGCTGCTCCTGACGCTCGCCAAGTCGCAGGACGAGAAGCTCGCCCTCGGCGACTGCTTTGATCTCTTCTTCAGCCAACCAGAGCCGCGGCAGGATCAACCCGAGGCCGACGACAACGACGACGCATCGCAGGACGCGGATCAGACCCCCTCACCCGGCTCGGCCAGTGAAGCAGGCGAAGGTCAGGCTTCCGAAGCATTAGGCGCGCTTGCGCAGATGCTGCTGTCGCAGGATCGCAACGCGATCGCAGCCGCGATCGCCAGCGCTTCCGGTGCGGCTTCGCTGTCCGACATCCGCTATTCGACTCAGCGCGGCATCTTTTCCAGCCGCATCCTCGACGCCATGGGCCTTCAGCGCCTGCGCGACGATCTCGACGCGCTCACCGCGACCAATCCGTCGCTGGCCGAGCGTCTGCGCGGCGCGCTGGACGCGTTACGCGAAGCAGTCCGCGACACGGTCTCGCAAGGCCTTGCGCTTTATGCCCGCGAAGAGGCCGAAAACCTCCGCAACGAGATCCTGCGCAACGCGCCTCTCGCCCGCATCGAGCGGCGCCAGGTCGCGGAGATGCGCGCCCTCATCCGCCAGATCGCGCGGCGCCTGCGCGAACGCTACTCGAAGCCGCGCAAGCGTCAGCGCCGCGGCCATCTCGACGTCCGTCGCACACTGCGCCGCAACGCGGCCTGGGGCGGCGTGCCCTTCCTCACCGCGTGGAAGCGCAAGCACCGCGACCGGCCGAAGATCGTCGCAATCTGCGACGTCTCAGGCTCGGTCGCGCAGGTCTCCGATTTCTTCCTGCTCCTGATCCACTCGCTGCACGAGGTGGTCGACGACGTCCACTCCTTCGCCTTCTCCTCGCATCTGATCGAGGTCAGCGAGATCCTGGAAAAGAAGTCGCCGGAAGAGGCGATGGCCGAGATCATGTCCAAGGTCGGCTTCGGCTCATCCGACTACGGCTCTTCGCTCGTCGATTTCGAGAAGGGGTTTATGAGCACGCTGACGCCGCAGACCACGGTGATCGTGCTCGGTGACGCCCGCAGCAACAATCTCGACCCGCGCGCCGACATCCTGCGCCGCATCTCCGAACGCTCGAAGCGCGTGGTCTGGCTCAATCCCGAAGGACGGCTCGCCTGGGGCTTCGGTGATTCCGAGATGCCGCGCTACGCGACCTTCTGCACTGTCGTGCGCCAATGCGCCACCGCACAGCAGCTCGAACGCGCCGTGTCCGACATCGTGGCGACTTATCAGTAGACGGCAATCACGTCCGCCGCTGGCGTCAGGCGGCAGTCAGCTCGGCCTGGACGAGGTTGCACTCCCGAAAGTGATGCGCAATTTCGTCGAGCGCGCGCTGCTCCCATTCCTGGGCCTGCGCGAGCCAGAACGCCCGTCGCTCCGAATCCAGCGCCGCGCGCTCTCGGCAGAGGAATTCCTGACTGCGAATTGCCATCAGCCTGTTCATGCACTCACACTCCTGTCGTGTGAAGCCAATCCCCTACGAATCAACGTAGCAGAGTCCAGTCAGAGTCCAATCGCCCTCGCTTCACGATTTCTGTGCATATCGCGACGCGCAATGGGACAGTGATGCTTCCCGTGCACTGCGGTAACTCTCGCCGCACGATCAAGCGCACATCATCAATTAGTGATCGGAGACCGGGACGATTTTCGTGCGCGAACGATCTTAACTGTTGTGGCGCAATGAAGTGCGGCAATTCGTGAAGAGAGGTTCTAAACAGCTTACCGAATTCCCGACTCATTGTCGTCGCATGGTGTTCATGCGGCGTCGCTAACAGGGGCTCGCGAACTTGGACTATCGCTTGAGGCAACATGAGCAACGACATCGACTTCGATCTTTCGCCGGACCAATGGGAAGCGCTGAAAGCGCTTCGCAACCCCGTGTCGAATGGTCGCCTCTCGAAGGCCTATCTCGTCGAAGGTCTCGTCAAGCTCGGTCTCGTTGTTGTCAATGACGGCGTACCTTCGATGACGCCAACCGGACGCAAGGTGCTGGTGCGCGGATCGTGCCGGCTACTGGATCTCGTGGCGTGACGAGACTGTCCGCGCGCAATAGCTCTGCATGATCGCCTGAAAAATAATCTCTTGCGTTCCCGCCGACAGCGCGTCGCAGGGACGACCTCAATCCGCCAGCGTAACGATCAAAGGCCCATTGCGGGTTGCGACAACCGTGTGCTCGTACTGAACGGTAGGCGCCTCCGGGCTGCTGTAGAGCGTCCATGGATCGTCATCACCGTTCTCGGCCCACTCCGCGCCAAGCGACAGGAACGGCTCGACGGTGAACACCAGGCCATCGCTCATGATGGGTCGCTCGGAGCGATCGGGCCATGTCGCGATCTCCGTCGGCTCCTCGTGGAGCGACAAGCCGACACCGTGACTGGCTAGGTTCTTGACGAGCATGTAGCCGTTTTTCCGCGCAAACGTCCCGATGGCTTGACCGATGCCGGCAATCGGTTTGCCGGCGCCGACCTGCCGCAAGCCCGTCCACATCGCCCGCCGACCATCCCTGCAAAGACGCTCGATCGAACGGGTCACGGGCGGAACGGCGAACGAGGCTCCCGTATCGGCAAAGAAGCCGCTCTTCTCGGCCGAGACGTCGATGTTGACGAGGTCGCCACGCTCGATCCGCCGGGCACCCGGGATGCCATGAGCGATCTCTTCGTTCACGCTGATGCAGGTTGCGCCAGGAAAGGCATAGGCCAGTTCCGGCGCCGAACGCGCTCCGGCGGCCTCAAGGAGCGCTCGTCCGATCCGGTCGAGTTCCGCGGTGGTCATGCCGGGCTCGAGGGCCTTCCCCATCGCCTCAAGGGCATTGGCGACGATACGCCCGACCTCTTTCAGGCAGATCAGATCGTTCTCATTCGAGATTGTCATATCAGGCTCTTGCGAAAGCCGGGACATAGCTGTTGCGATGCCGACTTGCAAACGGAAGAGCGCGCGCAAGAATCCCGGATTATGCGCGCCCTGGATCACTTCCAAGACCAGGCCGCGACAATCTGGCACGGTTGTTGCTCCTTTTTGACGTCCAAGACGCGTCAAACCGGGGGAGTCCACCATGTCGACCATCACCGCGGCACCTACCGCCGAGCCGAAGCCGCTCTACACCTCGCTGTTCGTCCAGGTCCTCGCCGCGCTGGTGCTTGGCGTCATCCTGGGGATGGCCGTTCCGGACTTCGCCATCGGGCTCAAGATCCTCAGCGACGCCTTCCTGAAGCTGATCTCGATGATCGTGGCCCCGATCGTGTTCTGCGTCGTCGTGCACGGCATTGCCGGTGCCGGCGACCTCAAGAAGGTCGGCCGGGTCGGCGTCAAGGCGCTGGTCTATTTCGAGGTGATGACGACGGTCGCCCTCGTGGTCGGTCTGCTGCTCGCCTATCTCTTCGGTCCCGGCCACGGCATGAACATCGATCCCTCGACGCTCGACGCCAAGGCGCTCAACACCTATGCCGACAACGCCCACAAGCTGTCCGGCGGCGGCATCGGCGCCTTCCTGATGAACGTGATCCCCAGCACCTCGTTCGATGCGCTGTCGCGCAACGACGTGCTCCAGGTGCTGTTCTTCGCGGTCCTGTTCGGTGTCGGCCTTGCGCTCGTCGGCGGCGAGAAGGGCGCGCTGGTCACATCGATCATCGACGCGGCCTCCACCGTGCTGTTTCGGGTCATGGGGCTGATCGTGCGGGTCGCGCCGCTCGGCGTGCTCGGCGCGGTCGCCTATACCGTCGGCAAATACGGCGTCGGCTCGCTGAAGCAGCTCGTCTCGCTGGTGATGCTGTTCTACGTCTCGGTCGGCATCTTCGTGCTGGGCGTGCTCGGCGGCGTGATGGCGCTCGCCGGAATCAACATCCTCAAATTCCTCGCTTACCTGCGCGAAGAGCTGACCATCGTGCTCGCGACCGCATCCTCCGATGCCGTGCTGCCGCAGATCATGAAGAAACTGGAGCGGATGGGCGTGAAGGATTCCGTCGTCGGCCTCGTCATCCCGACCGGCTATTCCTTCAACCTCGACGCTTTCTCGATCTACCTGACGCTCGCCGTCGTCTTCATCGCGCAGGCGACCAACACGCCGCTGTCCTTCGGCGACCTTCTGCTGGTGCTCGGCGTCTCGCTGATCACGTCGAAGGGCGCGCACGGCGTGCCGGGCTCGGCGATCGTGATCCTGGCCGCGACGCTCAACGCGGTGCCGAGCATTCCCGCCATCGGCCTCGTGCTGGTGCTGTCGGTCGATTGGTTCATCGGCATGGCCCGCGCGGTCGGCAACCTCGTCGGCAATTGCGTGGCGACGGTGGTGGTGGCCGCCTGGGAAGGCGATCTCGACCGCGCCAAGGCGGCCAAGGTGCTGGAGGGCGGCGAACTGGTGGACGTGACCGCGGGATAGGCCGCGGATCAATCATTCCACTGGAGGAGTGGCGTTCCATACGCCCTCCTCCAGACCGACAGGAAGCGCGGAAACCAGGAGTGCGCCACGGCGCCCTTATACGCCCAGGTGCGATACTTCAGGCCCTGCTCCGAGATCAGCTCCTGATAGCCGCCATGGACCTCGGTCGCGGTCCGAATGTCCTTCAATATTCCTTGCGCGCAGGTCCGGTAGGTATCGCTCCCTGAGGCTTCATCAAAATCCAGCATCCGATCCGCGAATTCGACATTGAACGTCGGCCACGACGAACGCCCCTGATAGGCCGGCGCCGCGATCTTGTGGATCATCTTGTTCCGTGGATTATCCGCGGACACCAGGAAGTGGAACGTGCTGGGGATGCGAAAGCGCGGCTCGGCGATGATCAGATCCGTCGTAGCCGCAAACAGCGCCCGCTCGCTGGCATCGTTCATGTCCCAGAAGCCGCGATGCACGCTGACGAAATCCAGGGCCACCAAGGACACCGGTGCCCCCGCCGGGCCGTCAAGCGAATGCTTGATATGGCCGTCCTTGCCGAACAAACGGAGCAGATCTCGCTTGTACTGCGCAAGGTCGCGACCGAGCAGCCGCTTCAGTTCGTTCTCGTCGACGATCCCGAGCTGCACGCCCCACACGAACGTCGTGTAAACGCAGGCGTTGGTGACGAAGCGCCTGCGCTCGGCCCGCGTATCCGTTGCCGCGGAGCGAGGCCCGCCGGCATCGCACAGCAAATATCTGGTGCCGTCAGCGTCGAATGGCTCAAGCTCACTCGCGAGCTGAAGGATCGCGCGCTTCAGGTCGACGCCATATTCGGCCAGCAGCAGGCGGCCGGCATGTGCGCATTGCGACATCGCCAGATAGGATGACGCTCTCTCGTCGGCACCAATCATCTGCTGGAGACCGGCGAGAATGCCGAGCAGCGTGTCCGAGGGCCGCGAGAAATAATTCACGCCGAGGTACCGCCCGCGCCCCGCAGGAACGATCGTCGTCGTGACCACGTCGGCGCGAACCGCCTGCAGCAGCAGACGAACGCTCTTTTCGAGCAGGCGCGCCCGACGGACTGCGTCCTGCGCATCCATGATGGTTTCGGGATCGAGAACGTCGGGGTAAAACCAGGCGAAGTCGCGCGGGTAATAGGCGGAGGCGTGCGGCGCTCCCGTGACGAGGAAGGCCTCGGTCACCGAAAAGGCACTGTCCATCGAGTGCCGGTAGAGGTCCTCTATGTCCGACAACGCATGATGCGATTGTCTCAGGAAGCGATCACCGAGAAAATTGACCGCCTGAAGCGCGTTGGCGACAAAGGTCGCAGCCATCCCCTGGTAGAACCGGTTCTCACGATGTGATGGAAAAGAGATGTCGCTGTTCATATGCGTCAATCGGCTGATGTCTCGTGACCCCGTGATGGCGGCCACCATTTTAAACATGACTGATTCGTATCTCTACCCCGTGACTTGCGGGCTTCAGGCAATCACTTCGCGCCGGCACGGCCCTCCTGCGGCCTGAAATTCTCGATCACCCGCAGCAGCACGCGCGCGCCCGCGTTGGCATCGGCGAGCTCGACGTGCTCGTCCGGGTGGTGGCTGATGCCGCCGCGACAGCGGACGAAGATCATGCCGACATCGGCGATATCGATCATCGCCATGCCGTCGTGCCCTGCTCCGCTCGGCAGCTCGAACACCGACGCGCCTTCGGCAGCGATCGCCTGCGCGATCTGATCCTTCAGCCAGGGTGCGCAAGGCGCGGTGCGGTTCTCGTGAGTGACGTCGAGCTGTAGCGCCAATTGCCGGCGTTTTGCAATCGCCTCGATCTGGCGGACGATATCGGCGACCGCGCGCTTGCGATGCATGTCGGTCGGTGCCCGCATGTCGATGGTGAAGGACACTTCGCCCGGGATGACATTGGTCGCCCCGGGCCTCGCCTGGATATAGCCGACGGTGCCGACCAACCCGTCCGCGTCGGTGCGGCAAAACTGCTCGATCGCGCCGATGCATTCGGCCGCGCCGGCGAGTGCATCACGGCGCAGCGCCATCGGCACGGTGCCGGCATGGCCGGCCATTCCGGTCAGCCGCGCAGCGAGCCGTGTCGCGCCCGCAATCGCAGTGACGACACCGACGGGCAGGTTCTGGGCTTCCAGCACCGGGCCCTGCTCGATGTGCAATTCGAGATAGGCGAGCAGCTCGCGCCGGGCCCGCGCGGCCGCGCCGATGTGATCGGGATCGAGGCCGAACGCGACGAGCGCATCGCGCATCGACACGCCGTCGCGGTCGCGCGTGTTCAGGACGCTCTCGTCGAAGGTGCCGGCCACCGCCCGGCTTCCGAGCAGCGTCGAGGCGAAACGTACCCCCTCTTCATCGGCAAAGCCGATCACCTCGATCGCGAACGGCAGGCGCTTGCCGCGGCGATTGAGATCGGCGACGCAGGCGATCGCCGTGATCACCCCCAGCGGACCGTCCCATTTGCCGGCATCGCGCACCGTGTCGTAGTGCGAGCCGAGCATCAGGCAGGGCGCCCCTGGCTGCTCGCCTTCGTAGCGTCCGCAGACATTCCCGATCGCATCGAGATGCGCGCTCATGCCGGCTTCGCGCATCCAGCCCAGGATGAGGTCAGCGGCCTTGCGCAGCTCGTTGGTGAGGTAGATGCGGGTGAGCTTGTCGCCGTCTTCCGAGATCGCGGCGAGCTCGTCGATCCGTCGCACGATCTCCTCGCCGAGCGATGCATTCTGAACGGCGTTACCAGCAACCATCTCGGCGAGCTTCCCATCTCTTGGGACCGCGGCGGCGGTCCTGGCGGCGATCGATACAAGTTCGGTGCCAGCAAAAAATCACGAACGCGGTCCCGATCCGCGCGTGGGTAGCATGAATGCGGGTTGCCGGCGGACCGTAGCTCCCGTCACGCACACACGCGACCTGGCCTGGCTGCTCAACTCCATTGCATACAACTTCTATATTTTGCTCAAAAGTTAATCTGCTGGCTTACTCGACAGAATTCTGAAAATTTACAAACACGATACTTTTCAATGACTTCAGATCAATTGACCACTCCGTGGCCTCTGGCACGAAGCTTGCGACATCTTATCCCCGGGCTCCGCCAGACCGGCGCGGTCGCGAGATTAAGGCGGGACATCCGCCAAGGGGAGCGAGCAATGGATTTCGGCAAGATTTCACGACGTCATTTGTTGCAGGGCGGCGCGGCCCTGACCCTCGGTGCGGCAGCGGGCGTCCGCCCGGCCTTGGCGGCCGAAACGACCATCGGCTTCATCTATGTCGGCTCGCGCGATGACTACGGCTACAACCAGGCGCATGCGCAGGGCGCGGCGGCCCTGAAGAAAATTCCGGGGCTGAAGGTCGTCGAGGAAGAGAAGGTGCCGGAGACCGACGCGGTCGAGAAGACGATCGAGTCCATGATCAACCTCGACGGCGCCACCCTGCTCTTCCCGACCTCGTTCGGCTACTACAACCCGCACATGATCAAGATGGCCACCAAGTTCCCGAAGCTGCGCTTCGAGCACTGCGGCGGYCTGTGGAGCGACAAGGATCCAAAGAACGCCGGCAGCTATTTTGGCTATATCGACGAGGCCCAGTACATTTCGGGCATCGTTGCCGGCTACACCTCCAAGAGCGGCAAGCTCGGCTTCGTTGCCGCCAAGCCGATCCCGCAGGTGCTGCGTAACATCAACGCCTTCGCGCTCGGCGCCAGGCTCGCCAATCCCAAGGCCACCACGCAGGTTATTTTCACTGGCGATTGGTCGATGCCGGTCAAGGAGGCCGAAGCCACCAACAGCCTGATCGATCAGAGCGTCGACGTGCTCACCTGCCATGTCGACGGTCCGAAGACCATGGTCGAGAATGCGGCCCGCCGCGGCGCCTTCGTCTGCGGCTATCACACCAACCAGTCGCCGCTGGCGCCGAAGGCGTATCTCACCGGTGCCGAGTGGAATTGGGAAGCGCTCTATCCGAAGTTCGTGAAGATGATCGCCGCCGGCGAAAGCATCCCGAACTTCTATCGCGGCGGCCTCAAGGAAGAGATCGTCAAGACCTCGCCCTACGGTGAGGCAGTCTCCGCCGAAGCGCGCAAGCACGCCGACGAGGTCAAGGCCAAATTCCTGTCGGCGGAGGGCTACGCCATCTTCAAGGGCGGCTTGGTCGACAACAAGGGCAAGACGGTGATCGCAGCCGGCACCGATCGCGGCCAGAAGGATCCCGAACTTGAGAAGATGGACTACCTGGTCGAAGGCGTGATCGGAGCGACTTCGTGACAACGGAAGCCGCGGATTCTACTGAAGCGGCCGGGACAATTGCCCCGGCCGCCGATCCCGGCTTTCTCCAGCGCCACGGCGCGACAATCGAATACGTCCTGATCCCGGGCGCGGCGCTGGCCGGCGCGCTCGTGATCTTCGGCATCTTCGTCGCGATGTTCGGCAAGAACCCGCTCGATCTCTATTTTTATATGTACTACGGCGCCTTCGGCACCTGGTTCTCCTGGCAGAATACGTTGACGCGTGCCGCGCCGCTGATCCTCACCGCGCTCTGCACCGCACTGCCGGCACAGCTCGGCATGGTCATCATCGGCGGCGAAGGCGCGCTCCTGATCGGCGCGCTGTCGGCGACCAGCGCCGCGCTGGCGCTTCAGGGCATGCCGCCGCTCGTCGTCCAAATTGCCATGGTCGTCGGCGGCGTGATCGGCGGCGGTCTGTGGATCATTCTGTCGGGCGGCTTGCGCCAGTATCGCGGCGTCAACGAGACCATCTCGAGCCTGCTGCTCGTCTACATCGCGCTCGCGATCCTCAATCATCTTGTTGAGGGGCTGATGCGCGATCCCGCCAGCCTCAACAAGCCGTCGACGCGCGAGATCGGCGCCGCCAACATGATCGGCAGCATTCCCGGCACCGACGTGCATTGGGGCCTCGTCTTCGGCCTGATCGCCGCGATCGCCGCCTACGTCCTGATCTATCACACCGTGTTCGGCTTCGCCGCGCGCGTCGCCGGCGGCAACATCCGCGCCGCAAAGATCGTCGGTCTCGGCGTCAGCAAGCTGATCCTGACCATCTGCTTCCTCGCCGGCGGCGCCGCGGGCCTCGCCGGCATGGTCGAGGTCGCCGCGGTGCAGGGACGCACCAACGCCAACCTTGCGGCGGGCTACGGCTTCACCGGCATTCTTGTCGCCTTCCTCGCCCGGCAGAATCCGCTCGCGATCATTCCCGTCGCGATCCTGCTCGGCGGCATCAGCGCCAGCGGCGGCCTTTTGCAGCGCCGCCTCGGACTGCCCGACGCATCCGTTCTGGTGCTTCAGGGCATCATCTTCGTCTTCGTGCTGGCCAGCGATGCACTTTACGGCCGCATTGGATTCTTGAAGGGAAAATCCTGAGATGGCAGACGGATCGATCGGGCTCTGGACTGTCCCCCTCGCCGTGCTCGGCGGCGCCATCCGCGTCTCCACGCCGTTCCTGTTCGTGAGCCTCGGCGAATGCATCACCGAACGCTCCGGCCGCATCAATCTCGGCCTTGAGGGCACGCTGGTGATGGGCGCGATGAGCGCCTACGGAATCTCGTATCTCACGGGATCGCCCTGGCTTGGCGTGCTCGCCGCCGGCATCACAGGTGCACTGCTGGGCGCATTGCACGCCGGCATCTGCTCGCTGCCGCGCGTCAACGATATCGCGGTCGGCATCGCGCTGATGCTGTTCGGCACCGGCCTTGCCTTCTATCTCGGCAAGCCGCTGATCGAGCCCACCGCGCCGCGCCTGCCCGCGATCGATTTTGGCTGGTGGAGCGACGTCCCGCAGGTTCGCGCCGCGCTGCGCGTCAACGTCCTGTTCCTGATCGGCGTCGCGCTCGCGCCGATCCTCTATTGGGCCTTCCGCACCACGCGCTGGGGCCTTTTGATCCGCACCGCCGGCGAGAGCTCCGACGCAGCGCGCGCGATGGGCCATTCCGTGTTGCTGATCCGCCTGCGCGCGACCATGGTCGGCGGCTTCCTTGCCGGCATCGGCGGCTCGTTCCTGTCGCTGTTCTATCCCGGAAGCTGGAACGAGGGCCTGTCCTCCGGCCAGGGCATCACCGCCGTGGCCCTCGTGATCTTCGCGCGCTGGGATCCCCTGCTCTGCCTGTGGGCCTCGCTCGCCTTCGGCGGTGCCGCGGCCCTGGGCCCTGCACTGCAATCGGTCGGCGTCACCTCCGGCTACCACCTCTTCAACGCCGCCCCCTACATCCTGACGCTGGCGATCATGATCATCACCTGCTCGCCGAAACGCACGCTGACCGGAGCCCCGGCCGAATTGTCGATCACCCGTTAGAGAACGAAATCATGCCCGCGCGCTATATCAAGTCCGAGCCCTACGCCTGGCCCTACAATGGCGATCTCCGCCCCCAAAACACCGCGCTCGTCATCATCGACATGCAGACCGATTTCTGCGGCATCGGCGGCTATGTCGACAAGATGGGCTACGACCTCTCGCTGACGCGGGCGCCGATCGAGCCGATCAAGAAGCTGCTCGCGGCCATGCGCGCCCAAGGCTTTCACATCATCCATACCCGCGAGGGCCATCGCCCCGATCTCTCCGACCTTCCCGCCAACAAGCGCTGGCGCTCGCGCCAGATCGGCGCCGGCATCGGCGATCCTGGTCCCTGCGGCCGTATCCTGGTGCGCGGCGAGCCGGGCTGGGACATCATCGAAGAGCTTGCACCACTGCCGGGCGAGCCCATCATCGACAAGCCCGGCAAGGGCTCGTTCTGCGCCACCGACCTGGAGCTGATCCTGCGCGTGCGCGGCATCGAGAATATCGTGCTGACCGGGATCACCACCGACGTCTGCGTCCACACCACCATGCGCGAGGCCAACGACCGCGGCTTCGAATGCGTCCTGCTGCACGATTGCTGCGGCGCCACCGACAAGAGCAACCACGAGCACGCGCTGAAGATGATCAAGATGCAGGGCGGCGTGTTCGGCGCGGTCTCGACGTCCGACGCCTTCATCGGAGCTATTTCGTGATCATCGGCGAAACGCCGCCGCCAGCAGGCGCCTTCGGCGTCGACGCCATCGCCATGACCATGCGCTTCGGCGATTTCCTCGCGCTCGACAATGTCGAGCTGAAGGTGCGGCCGGGCTCGTTCCACGCGCTGCTCGGCGAGAACGGCGCCGGCAAGTCGACGCTCGTCAAATGCATCATGGGCTATTACCACGCGACCGAAGGCGACATCCTGGTCGGCGGCCGCGAGCAGTCGATCGCAAATCCAAAGGACGCTCACGCGCTCGGCCTCGGCATGGTCTACCAGCATTTTACCCTGGTGCCGGCCATGACGGTCGCCGAAAACCTCGTGCTGGCCCGCGACGATGTGCCGGCCGTGGTGAACTGGCCAAAGGAGATGAAGGAGCTCGAGGCTTTTCTGGCGCGGATGCCGTTCAAGGTGCCGCTCGGCGCCAAGGTCTCCGACATCTCCGCCGGGGAGCGGCAGAAATGCGAGATCCTCAAGCAGCTCTATCTGCAGCGCCGCTTCCTGATCCTGGACGAGCCGACTTCGGTACTGACGCCGGCGGAGGCCGACGAAGTGCTCGGCATGCTCCGCGACATGGTCGTCAAGGGCGAACTGACCATCCTGATGATCACGCATAAATTCCGCGAGGTCATGGCCTTCGCCGACGACGTCACGATCCTGCGCCGCGGCAAGCTCGCAGGTGCCGGCAAGGTTTCCGAACTCACCCCGGATGCGATGGCGCGAACCATGATCGGCGCCGAGGAACTGACCGTGCAGCCGCCGCGCACCGGCGAAGCCGGCCGGGCCCAGCTGGAATTGGCGAAAGTCCGCGCGCTCGACGACGCAGGCGCCATCGCCGTGCATGACGTCTCACTCACGGTCCGCGCCGGCGAGATCGTCGGCATTGCCGGCGTCTCCGGCAATGGCCAGCGCCAGCTGGTCGAGGTGTTGGCCGGCCAGCGCGAGGCGGAGAGCGGGGAAGTCCGCGTCGCCGGCGATTCCTATCATGCCAGCCGCGAAGAAATGCGCCGCCACAAGATGTCGCTCCTGCCCGAGGAGCCGCTGAAGAACGCCTGCGTCGGCGGCATGAGCGTCGCCGACAACATCGCCTTCCGCGAATTCGACCGCGCGCCCTTCGCCAGCGGCGGCTGGTGGCTCAATCGCGGCGCCTTCCGGGACGATGCAAAGAAGAAAATCGCGCAGTACAAGATCAAGACCCGCACGCCCGATACGCCGATCGCGGCGCTGTCGGGCGGCAACGTCCAGCGCGCCGTGCTGGCGCGCGAGCTTGGCGGCAACGTCGAGGTGCTGATCTCGGCCAATCCCTGCTTCGGCCTCGACTTCGCGGCGGTGGCGCAGATCCACGCCGAGATCATGGCCGCCCGCAACCGTGGCGCCGCCGTGCTGCTCGTCAGCGAGGACCTCGACGAATTGCTCGAACTCTCCGATCGGCTGGTAGTGATGTTCCACGGCGAATTCGTGTATGAAGCACGAACCAGCGAAGTCGATCTTACCGTGGTCGGCCGGCATATGGCGGGGCATTGACCAGGGACGAGCGATGAGCGGCGGATCCGAGCGCGACGAGCACTTCCTCCGCCTGTCCTTTACGGTCGCCCGCCGCTCGCTCACCCATGGCAACCATCCGTTCGGCTGCGTCGTCGTCGATGCCGATGGCAAGGTGCTGATCGAGACCGAGAACGGCTACATGCCCGACCACGACGGCACTGCGCATGCCGAGCGCCTCGCGGCCACGCAGGCCTGCCGTATGCTCGACCGCGAGGTGCTGGCGAAAGCCACGCTCTATTCCTCCGCAGAGCCCTGCGCGATGTGTGCCGGCGCGATCTACTGGGCCGGCATCGGCCGTGTGGTCTACGGCCTCAGCGAGCACCGCCTGCGCGGCATCACCGGCAACCATCCGGAGAACCCCACGCTCGATTTGCCGTGCCGCGAGGTCTTTGCCAGCGGCCAGCGGCCGACGGAAGTCGTTGGGCCGCTGCTGGAGGACGAGGCCGAGGCGCTCCACGACGGCGCGTGGACGAAGTAGCGAACTCCAAGAACTCGACTTCGTAGGGTGGGCAAAGC
Source organism: Bradyrhizobium sp. P3_C3 (assembly GCF_056402655.1). Lineage (NCBI taxonomy): Bacteria > Pseudomonadati > Pseudomonadota > Alphaproteobacteria > Hyphomicrobiales > Nitrobacteraceae > Bradyrhizobium > Bradyrhizobium sp. P3_C3. The sequence goes on from NZ_JBFUGY010000043.1 coordinate 39,371, forward strand.
GAAGCGTGCCCACCAATCCCAACCGCTCGGAGAGATGGTGGGCCCGGCGCGCCGCGCCTTTGCCCACCCTACGCTCTCACAAACGCCGATGGCGCTACGCATCTCTGCGCGGCGCCATCCTAACCTGAAGACCTTCAGCCGATCAGAACTTCACAGTGATACCCCCGTAAACCGTCGACTCGGTGCAGCTGTTGGTGCTCTGGCCGGTCGGGGCGACCGTGCAGACGCCGGGCATGGCGTTGTGGTCGAGGCCGAACTTGTTCTGCCAGTAGCGGTAGGCGACCCAGAGGTCGACGAAGTGCGAGTACTTGTCACCCCAGGCGGCCTTCGAAGCGTCGAAGGTCAGACGGATCGGTTCGCTGTTCAACTCGACCTTGGAAGCAGTAGAGAACCGGCCAGGGCCGGAGAGCGCGGGAAGGCCGTTCGAGTCGCCCTTCGCTCCATACCAGCCGGCGCGGCCGCTGATGGACCAGAACTGCATGTTCGGCGGCAGGAAACCGAGGTCCATGTAGTAGTTGATTTCGACGGCCCAGGTCGGGTTGTAGCTGACATTGCCATCGGAATTGCAGCTCACACCCGGGAGGGGGCCAGCAAAACCGCTGCCGCACTGAGTGAAGGCGTTGTGGTTGGAGAACTCCCAGTACATCAAGGGCGCGATGTTGATGTAGCCCTTGTAAGGAAGATCGAAGGCGAACTGGAGACCGGCAACGACGTCCCGCTTCGCGGGCGCCAAGAAGGTGTTCTCGGAATTGCCATCCATACCGACTTCAAACGAGATGTTCTGCAGCGGCCCCGTGGTGAAGGCCTTGGTGTTGAAGAGCTGGTTCCAGCCGAAGGTCGAGCGGAATAGGCCGTAGATCTCGGTCGCGCCGGCGCAGTCGGCTGCACCGAAGGAGGAGGACAGACCAGGTGCGATACAGGGCGAAGCAGGGTCGTTATGACCCGACTTGAACATGGAGATGGTAAAGAAGTTGGTGCCGTAGGCCCAGAGGTCGAAGTGCGTGAACGAATAAACCTGCTTGGCGGTCGTACCGTTGATGCTGCCGTTCGGATTGACGCTCCACATGCCGGGGTCAGTGCCCTTGGGCATCCAGGAGAACGTGACGCGATTGTCGATCACCAGGAAGAACGGGACGTCCGACGCTTTCTTGGCAGCCTTGACCGGCAGGTCCGCTGCCTGAGCCAGGCCACTGGTAGCGAGTATAGCAATCGACAGCGCCGCGGTTGCGATTGCCCTGAAACGAAACGACATCCTGAATACCCCCAAGTTTCGACACGTAAAAATGAACGCCCCTTGGGTGCGACACTTGCGCCGATCTCCCGGAGTGAGAAGCCTCAACTTCTTTCAAGGCATGCCGCTTGTTTCGGCAGGAAGTGGCCTTTCAACCCAGGAATTCGAGGATTTTTTCCGTTTCACTGTTGCGTGCGCGCGGTGACGCGATGCCGAACATTCCCGTTTGATTTCATTTGTCTTTTGTGGCGGCGCAAGAATGCAGACACAATTGACGACAGCGACCGTTGGCCCGGTCGGGATTTGCATACGCGCGCCGGCGCGACTTTGCTCAAGTTCACGTCAGGCCTGCACAGCGGGTTCCGAATTGGTTTGAGCCGTCACAAATTTGCAACAGGCGTCTCTCGCAGGAGGCCGCCGCAATGGCTCTCCCTGATGTCGGATGGCGACGATCATCGACTGACAAGGGCCGCGACTCGCGACACAGACCGCCTGCCGAAGCGTTGAGCAAGGGATGACGCTTTTTCACATCTTACGCGACGGTTTAAACTAGCCCACAATTGAGGCACTTCACCCCGTGCCAGCGCATCAGCGAATGTTAGACCAGACGTCCAACGACCTGCATTCTGACGAGCCCCCTCTGCTTCAGACGATCGGGCTCACCAAGCGCTATGGTGATTTCCTCGCCAACGATTCCATCGACATTGGTATCTGGCCCAAGGAAATCCACGCTCTGCTCGGCGAGAACGGCGCCGGCAAGTCGACGCTGGTCAAGGCGATCTACGGGCTGATCCAGCCCAGCGCCGGCGAGATCCGCTGGCAGGGCCAGCCCATCGTGCTGTCGGGTCCGTCGGACGCGCGCAGCCGCGGCATCGGCATGGTGTTCCAGCATTTCTCGCTGTTCGACAATCTCACCGTTGCCGAGAACGTCGCGCTCGGCCTCGATGGACGAGAATCCTTCAAGGACATGTCGGCGCGGCTGGAGCAGGTGTCGAAGACCTATGGACTGCCGCTCGATCCCAGGCGCGAGGTCTGGCAATTGTCGGTCGGCGAGCGCCAGCGCATCGAGATCGTCCGCGCGCTGATGCAGGATCCGAAATTCCTGATCCTGGACGAACCCACCGCCGTGCTGACGCCGCAGGAAGCCGACCAGCTCTTCATCGTGCTGGAACGCCTCAAGGCCGAAGGCCGCGCCATCCTCTACATCAGCCACAAGCTCGACGAAGTGAAGCGGCTCTGCGACACCGCCACGATCCTGCGCGGCGGCAAGAAGGTCGAGACCTGCAATCCCCGGCTCGAGACCGCGGCCTCGCTCGCGCGGATGATGGTCGGCGGCGAGATCAGGGAAGTGAAGGCACCGGCAGGCCGCAAGACCACCGTGCCGCGGCTCGTCGTCAACGACCTTTCACTCGCGCCGAGCGAGGCGCATGGCGTGCGGCTCGAGCACATCTCATTCGAGCTGAAGGGCGGCGAGATCCTCGGCATCGCCGGCGTCGCCGGCAATGGCCAGGACGAGTTGTTCGCCGCGCTCTCCGGCGAACGCCTGTCGAAGGACCCCGGCACCGTCGTGATCGAAGGCATCGCCGCCGGCCACCTCTCGATCACCCAGCGCCGCAAACTGGGCGCGGCCTTCGTCCCGGAGGAACGGCTGGGCCACGGCACCGCGCCGCGCATGAAGCTGTCGGAGAACGCGCTGCTCACCGGCCACGCCGCCAGCGGCATGGTCCATCACGGCTTCATCGACACCGCGGCGACACTGAAGACCGTGGATCGCGCGACGGAAACGTTCGACGTTCGCAAGGCCAAGCGGGATCCGGAAGCTGCGAGCCTGTCCGGCGGCAATTTGCAAAAGTTCATCGTCGGCCGCGAGATCCTGCGCAACCCCGCGGTGCTGGTGGTGAGCCAACCGACATGGGGCGTCGATGCCGGCGCCGCCGCCGTGATCCGTCAGGCGCTGCTTGATCTCGCTACCGCAGGCGCCGCCGTGCTCGTCACCAGCCAGGATCTCGACGAGCTCGCCGAAATCGCCGACCGCATCGCCGTGATGTTCCATGGCCGGCTGTCGACGCCGCTTGCAACGAGCGAAGCCACGCGCGAAAAACTCGGCCTGTTGATGGGGGGCAGCAGCCTGGAGCCGAAGGAGGCCGCGCATGCAGTTGGTGCTTGAGAAGCGCGTCGAGCGCTCCAACACGATCGCGCTGGTCTCGCCGCTGATCGCGATCGGGCTCACGATCGTGACCATGATCATCCTGTTCGCGATCCTCGGCAAGAATCCGCTACTCGCGCTGCATGCCTATTTCATCGCCCCTCTGACCGACGGCTATTCGCTCCAGGAGATCGCAGTGAAGGCCACGCCGCTGGTGATGATCGCGATCGGGTTGTCGCTCTGCTATCTCGCCAACACGTGGAACATCGGCGCCGAGGGCCAATTCCTGATCGGCGCGGTGGCCGGAAGCTGGATCGCAGTGAAGACGCAGGGCACCGATGCCGGGGCCTGGGTGCTGCCGGCGATGCTCGTGCTCGCCGCCGCAGCGGGCGCGCTCTATGCGCTGATCCCGGCGATTTGCAAGGTGAAGTTCGGCGCCAGCGAAATCCTGACCAGCCTGATGCTGGTCTATGTCGCCGACCTCTTTCTCGACTATCTCGTACGTGGACCCTGGCGCGATCCGCATGGATTCAACTTCCCTACCACCGCGGAGTTCGATCCGGTCGCAACGGTGCCGCTGCTGATCGAAGGCGGCCGGCTGCATCTCGGCTCGATCATCGCCCTGCTCGTCGTCGCGGCCGCCGCGATCCTGCTCGGCCGAACCATCAAGGGCTTCGAGATTCGCGTGGTCGGCGCGGCGCCGCGCGCCGCACGGTTCGGCGGCTTCAACGCCAACCAGTTGGTCATCCTGACTTTCGCTGTGTCAGGCGCGCTCGCCGGGCTCGCCGGCATCATCGAGGTCGCGGGTCCGGTCGGGCATCTTCAGCCCGGCATCTCGCCCGGCTACGGCTTTACCGCGATCATCGTCGCCTTCCTCGGCCGGCTGAACCCGCTTGGAATATTAATTGCAGGCCTTTTCCTCGCATTGACCTTTATCGGCGGCGAGCAGGCGCAGATCGCGATGAAGATCCCGTTGGACGTCACCAAGGTATTCCAGGGCATTCTGCTGTTCTACGTGCTCGCCTGCGATTCGCTCATTCTCTATCGCTTCAAGCTGGTTTTCCCGAACCGACAGGTGGCCCGTGGAACTGGTTGAAGCCATCATCCTCGCCGTGCTCGCCGCCTCGACGCCGCTGCTGATCGCGGCGACCGGCGAGCTCGTCACCGAGCGCTCCGGTGTCCTCAATCTCGGCGTCGAGGGCATGATGATCGTCGGCGCGGCTTGCGGCTTTGCCGGCGCGTGGCTGACCGGATCGATCTTCATCGGCGCGCTGTTCGGCATCGTCGCGGGCACACTGATGTCGCTGGTGTTCGCGCTGATGACGCTCGGGCTCGCCGTCAACCAGGTTGCAACGGGTCTCGCGCTGACCATCCTCGGCGTCGGCCTGTCCGGCCTGATCGGCGCCGGCTTCGTCGGCGAGCGCATCACGCCCGCGATGCACCTCTATATTCCCGGCCTCACGGACATGCCGCTGATTGGCCGGGTGCTGTTCGGCGAGGACGCCTTCGTCTATTTCTCCATCGCGCTCGTCGTCGGCGTCTGGTGGTTCCTGTACCGCACGCGGGCGGGGTTGATCTTGCGCGCCTGCGGCGACAACCATGTCTCCGCGCATGCGCTCGGCTACCCCGTGCTGCGCATCCGCACCTTCGCCGTGATGTTCGGCGGCGCCTGCGCAGGCCTTGCCGGCGCCTATCTGCCGCTCGCCTACACGCCGTTCTTCATTCCCGGCATGACCGCGGGGCGCGGCTGGATCGCGCTGGCGCTGGTCGTGTTTTCGTCCTGGCGGCCGGGCCGGCTCGTGGTCGGCGCTTATCTGTTCGGCGCGGTGACGATCCTGCAACTCCACGCTCAGGGCTGGGGCGTCGGCATTCCCTCGCAATTCATGTCGGCGCTGCCTTACCTCGCAACCGTCATCGTCCTGGTCCTGCTCTCACGCGCGCGCACCGGCGGCTCGACCGCGCCGGCCGCGCTCGGCACCGTGTTCGTGCCGGACCGCTAGCGTTTCATTTCCGCGGCGGGCGCGATGGGGCGCGCACGTTGCGGATCGTGGCTGTCCCCTGATGTTTGGAGATTGATGATGAGGAAATCACTTCTTGCGCTGGCTGCCGGGCTTTTGCTTGCCGGAAGCGTCAGCGCAGCCTCCGCCGCCGACAAGCTGAAAGTCGGCTTCATCTATCTGGGTCCGATCGGAGACTTGGGCTGGACCTACCAGCACGACCTCGCGCGCCAGGCCCTGGTGAAGGAGCTGGGGGACAAGATCGAGACCACCTATCTCGAGAACGTGCCCGAAGGTCCCGACGCCGAGCGCTCCATCGAGCAGCTCGTCCGCGCCGGCAACAAGCTGATCTTCACGACCTCGTTCGGCTACATGGACCCGACGCTGAAAGTCGCCAAGAAATATCCGAACGTGCATTTCGAGCACGCCACTGGCTACAAGCGCAACCCGAACATGTCGACCTACTCGGCCAAATGGTGGCAGGGCCGCTACATCCAGGGCCTGATCGCGGCCAAGATGTCGAAGTCCGGCGTGCTCGGCTATATCGGCTCGTTCCCGATTCCGGAGGTCGTCTCCGGCATCAACGCGACGATCCTGGCGGCGCAGACCATCAACCCGAATATCAAGGTCAAGATCATCTGGGCCAATACCTGGTTCGACCCGGGCAAGGAGGCCGACGCCGCCAAGGCGCTGATCGACCAGGGCGCCGACGTGATCATGCAGCACACGGATTCGCCGGCGGCGATGCAGATTGCCAGCGAACGCGGCAAGCTCGCCTTCGGCCAGGATTCCGAGATGATCAAGTTCGGGCCGAAGACCCAGCTCACCTCGATCCTGGACACCTGGGGCCCTTATTACATCGAGCGCGTCAAGGCCGAGCTCGCCGGCACCTGGAAGTCCGAGGACAGCTGGGGTGGCCTCGACAGCCATATGTTCGCGATGGCGCCCTACACCAACATGCCTGACGACGTGAAGAAGCTCGCCGAGGATGCCCAGGCCGCAATCACAGCGGGCAAGCTGCATCCGTTCAAGTGCCCGGTCATTGGGCAGGACGGCAAGCCGGTCGAGTGCAAAGGTGGCGATCACCTCGATGACGGCCAGATCCTCGGCATGAATTTCTACGTCAAGGGCATCGACGACAAGCTTCCGGGCAAGTAGCACGCTTCTTGCATTGCCTAGATCACCTGCTCCTCCCGGAGGAGGTTCGGAGGGGGTGGCCAGAAGCACCCGGCACTTGTGGTCGCCCCCTCTTTCTTTTTGCCCGGATTATCCCGCCTGCATCGCCCGCGCCGCGGAACTGTGGCGGCGAATGAGATCGGGAACATCCAGTCCCGGGATCGCGCCGTCGATCACGGCCCATTGTCCCGCCACCATCACCCGGTCGGCCCGATGCGCCCCGCACAGCACCAGCGCGGCCAGCGGATCGCCGTGACCGGAGAAGCGCAGCTCGTCGAGCTTGAACAGGGCGAGATCGGCAGCCTTGCCGACGGCGATCTCACCCAGTTCCGGCCGGCCGACGCAGGCCGCCGAGCCCTTGGTCGCCCAGCGCAGCGCATCCTTGTGGCTGACCTTGGCCACTCCGTAGCGCGCCCGCTGCAGCAGGAACGCCGCCCGCACCTCCTGCATCAGGTTCGATCCGTCATTCGACGCCGAACCGTCGACGCCGATGCCGATGCCGACACCGGCCTCCTCCATCTCGCACACCGGGCAGCAGCCCGACGCCAAAATCTGATTGCTGCACGCGCAATGGCTGATGGTCGTCTTCGCCTTGCCGAGCCGCTTCATCTCCTCCGCATTGAAGAAGATGCCGTGGGCGAGCCAGGTCCGCGCATTGAGCCATCCGCATTGCTCGAGATAGTCGAGCGGACGGCAGCCATACATCTGCTGGCAGAATTTGGTCTCGTCCTCGGTCTCGGCGAGATGGGTGTGCAGGCGGACGTCGAGCTTGTTGGCGAGATCGGCGGTGGCGCGCATCAGGGACGTCGTCACCGAGAAAGGTGAACATGGCGCCAGCGCGATCTGCACCATCGCATCCGCGCCGCGCTGGTGATGCTTTGCAACCACCCGCGCGCTGTCGGCGAGGATCGTGTCCTCGTCCTGTACGACGCCGTCAGGCGGCAGGCCGCCGTCGCGCTGCGACAGGTTCATCGAGCCGCGCGTGAGTAGCACCCGGACACCGAGCCGATTTGCGACTGCGACCTCGATGTCGACGGACTCCTCGAGCCCCGCCGGGAACACATAGTGGTGATCCGTTGTGGTGGTGCAGCCCGAGAGCAGGAGCTCGGACATCGCCACGGTGACGCCGAGCTCGAGTGCTTCAGGCGTCATCCTCGCCCACACCGGATAGAGCGCCTGGAGCCAGGGAAACAGCTCGCGGTCCATCGCCGCCGGCAGCGCCCGCGTCAGCGTCTGATAGAAGTGATGATGTGTGTTGATCAGGCCTGGCAGCACGACATGCTCGCCCGCGTCGAACACCGCGACATCCGCCGTCGCAGGCCTGCCGCCGGCCGGCACGAGCTCGACAATCCGGCCATCCCTCACCACGATCCCGCGCTCGGCGCCGTCAGCGAGGATGGCCAGCGGATCCCTGAGCCAGATCGGCTTTGCGTCGCTCATGATCCTGGTTCTCCTCACATCCGCTGATGACAGGCCCGCGAAGGCGGCCGCCGGCCCGATCACCTTCATGCTACGACTTGCTTGTTGCGACTTGGCTCCGGTCTTGCAAGACTCATCTGCACGATTCACGGGCGAAAAGCTTTGGCGCAGCCATGGATTTGAATACCATCACGACGGTGGCCCATCCGCAAACGCGCGCACAACTGCCCGCCTGGGCGGAAGGTGATGCTTGGCTCGCGGGCGGCACCTGGCTGTTCTCGGAGCCCCAGGTCCACCTGAAGCGGCTGATCGATCTCACTGACCTGAAATGGCCGGCGCTCACGATCACCGACACCCATCTCACCATCTCCGCCACCTGCACCATCACGCAGCTCGACGGTTTCGCCTGCCCGCCCGACTGGCTCGCAGCCCCGCTGATCGGCCAGTGCTGCCGGGCGTTCCTTGCGTCATTCAAGATCTGGAAGACCGCGACCGTCGGCGGCAATCTCTGCATGTCGCTGCCGGCGGGACCGATGATCTCGCTCACATCAGCGCTGGACGGCGTCTGCATCATCTGGAAGGCCAACGGCGGTGAAGAGAAGATACCCGTCGTCGACTTCGTCACCGGCAACCAGCGCAACCGCCTGACGCCAGGCGACCTGATCCGGCAGATCGATATCCCGGTTGCCGCGCTGAAGCGCCGCACGGCCTTTCGCCAGATCTCGCTGGCGCCGGTCGGCCGCTCTGCGGCGCTTCTGATCGGCAGCCTGGATAGCGATGGCACGCTGACGCTGTCGGTGACCGCATCGACCGTGCGACCGATCCAGCTGTCCTTTCAGAAGGCTCCGGACGCGGGCGCGCTTCGCGACGCGATCGCGCAGCAGATCCCGGATGATCTGTACCACACTGACATCCACGGCAAGCTGATCTGGCGCAAGCATATGACGCTACGGCTCGCCGAGGAGATTCGCGGCGAACTCGTGGGGACGACGTCGTCATGAGTTTCGAGGTCAACGGCAAGACGTTCCCGCAAGAGCCGCGCGCCGGCCAGTGCCTGCGCACGTTCCTGCGCGAGCTCGGCCATTTCGGCGTGAAGAAGGGCTGCGATGCCGGCGATTGCGGCGCCTGCACCGTGCTGCTCGACGGCGAGCCGGTGCATAGCTGCCTGATCCCGGCGTTCCGCGCCGAAGGGCGCGCCGTCACCACGATCGAAGGCCTCGCTGGCGACCACGGCGCGCATCCGATGCAGCAGGCCTTCCTCGATGCGCAGGGCTTCCAATGCGGCTTCTGCACCGCCGGCATGATCCTGACCTGCGCCTCGCTGAACCAGGCGCAGCGCACCGACCTCGGATCGGCGCTGAAGGGCAATATCTGCCGCTGCACCGGTTATCGCTCGATCGAGGACGCACTGCTCGGCAAGACCAATGTCGAGGAGAGCGTCGAGGCCGGCGCTGCCTTCGGCCGCAGCCTTCCGGCCCCGGCAGGCCCCGACGTCGTGCGCGGCAAGGCGCGCTACACCTTCGACACCCAGATCGACGGCCTGCTGCACATCAAGCTGCAGCGTTCGCCGCACGCCCACGCGAAAATCGTCGCGATCGACAAGTCGGACGCGCTACGCGTGCCCGGCGTGCACGCGGTCTTGACGCATGAGGATGCGCCGTCGGTGCTGATCTCGACCGCGCGGCATGAGAAGGACTGGATGGATCCGGAGGATACCCGCATCCTCGATGACGTCGTCCGCTTCATCGGCCAGAAGGTCGCCGCCGTCGTCGCCGAGAGCGAGGCCGCCGCCGAGGAGGCGTGCCGGCGGCTGAAGGTCGATTACGAAATCCTGCCTGCGCTGATCGACCCGGAGCAGGCGATGGTACCGGGTGCACCTGTCATTCATCCTGACCGCACTACCGCGAACCGCATCGCCGATCCCCAGCGTAACCTCGCGGCGGAGACGCACGGCGAATACGGCGACGTGGCGGCGGCACTCGCGACGTCTGCCGTCACCTATGAGGCGACCTTCCACAGTCATCGCGTGCAGCACGCCGCGCTGGAGACCCATGGCGGCCTCGCCTGGCTCGATGCTTCCGGCGTGCTCAATGTCCGTACCTCCACGCAGGTGCCGTTCCTGACACGCCGCGCGCTGTCGGACATCTTTGGGCTTCCCTTGGACAAGGTCCGCGTGTTCTGCGAACGCGTCGGCGGCGGCTTTGGCGGCAAGCAGGAGATGTTCGTCGAGGACATTCTGGCGCTCGCGACGTTCAAGACCGGACGACCGGTCAAGCTGGAGCTGACCCGCGAGGAGCAGTTCATCGCGACCTCGACGCGGCATCCGATGCGGGTCCACATCAAGGCCGGCGCCGATGCCGACGGCCGGCTCACCGCGCTCCAGCTCGAGGTGCTCTCCAACACCGGTGCCTACGGCAATCATGCCGGCCCCGTGATGTTCCACTCGCTGTCCGAGTCCATCGCGGTCTACAACTGTCCGAACAAGAAGGTCGATGGCTTCGCCGTCTACACCAACACGGTGCCATCGGGCGCGTTTCGTGGCTACGGCCTGCCCCAAACGCAGATCGCGATCGAAGCCGCGATCGACGAATTGGCACGGCAGCTCGGCATCAGCCCCTACGACATGCGCCGGCGCAACGTCGTCAAACCAGGCGATCCCATGCTGTCGCCGCCGCCGTCCGAATTTCACGACGTGCTCTATGGCTCCTACGGGCTCGACCAGTGCCTCGACCTAGTCGAACGCGCCATGCAGGCCGATGGCCCGCAGCCGGACCTGACGCCGGAGTGGCTGATCGGCGACGGCGTCGCGCTGACCATGATCGACACAGTGCCGCCGGCCGGCCATCTCGCGGATGCGATGATCGCGCTCAACGACGAAGGCGGCTTCGACCTCACCGTCGGCACCGCCGAGTTCGGCAACGGCACCAGCACCGTGCACCGGCAGATCGCGGCGACGACGCTCGCAACCACCGTCGACCGCATCCGCTTGCGCCAGTCCGACACCGCCCATGGTGGCCACGACACTGGCGCCTATGGCAGTGCGGGCACCTTCGTTGCGGGCAAGGCAACGCATGCAGCCGCGATGCAGCTCGCGACCGAACTGATGGCGGTGGCCGCCAGCGTCTGGCTGTGCGACGCCGCGAGTTGCACGCTCGACGACGAAGCCGTCGTCAGCGGCGTGCGGCGGATGTCGTTTGCAGAACTCGCGAAGCTTGCGCGCGAACGCGGGCAGCCGTTCGCGGCCAGCGGCAATTCCGAGGGGACGCCGCGCTCGGTCGGCTTCAACGTCCAGGGCTTTCGCGTCGCCGTGAACAAGGGCACCGGCGAGATCAAGATTCTCCGGAGCGTGCAGGCGGCGGACGCCGGCGTCGTCGCCAATCCCATGCAGTGCCGCGGCCAGGTCGAGGGCGGCGTCGCGCAGGCGATCGGGGCGGCGCTCTACGAGGAGATGGTGATCGACGCGACCGGCCGCGTCACCAACCCGAAATTCCGCGACTACCACCTGCCCTCCTTCGCAGACGTTCCGCGCACGGAGGTCTTCTTTGCCGAGACCTCCGACACGATCGGGCCGCTCGGCGCCAAGTCGATGAGCGAGAGCCCGTACAATCCGGTCACCGCCGCGCTCGGCAATGCGATCGCGGATGCCACCGGCATCCGCTTCACCGCGCCGCCGTTCAAGCCGGACCGGCTGTTTCCGGCGCTGCACGAGAAGTTTGGGAATTAACTTCCGCGATAGGTCGAGTAGCTCCACGGCGTGACCAGCAGCGGCACATGGTAGTGGCTTTCCGGCTCGCTGATCGCAAAGCGCAGCGGGATCTCGTCGAGGAACGGCGGGTCTGACAGCGGCACGTTGCGCTCGGCGTAATATTTGGCAACGCTGAATTTGAGCTCGTAGCGGCCGATCGGCAGCGGACGGCCGCCGATCAGCGGCTGGTCGGTGCGGCCATCGGCATTGGTGATTGCGCGCGCGATCACGCGGCTCTCACCGAGGCTCGCGAGCTCGACGAGCTCCACCGGGATGCCGGCTGCAGGCTTTCCGGCGTGATTGTCGAGCACATGCGTGGAAAGCCGGCCATGCACTTTCAGCTTGTCGTCGGCGACGACGAGCTGATCGAGCCGCAGCGCGGAGATGCGGCCGATCTCCTCGATCGCACGCCGCGTCTCGGTCTTGGCGATATTGCGCAGCCGCGTCTCGAAGTCGCGCAGCACGGAATCCCTGGTGTGACGGCGCACGCAGACGATATAGGGGAAGCCGAACTTGTCGCGGTACGCATTGTTGACGCGCTCGAACGCCGCGTATTCGGCCTCCGACAGCCGGTCGAGGCCGGCGCTGTTCTGCTCGTCGGTCGATTCTGCAGTGAGCCCCGCTGCACGCTGGGTCTTGTTGGCGAGATCGGGATGCGCCCGGATCAGCGCGAGCTGCACGTCGGGCTCGGCGCTCTGGATCGCTGCCATCAGCGCTGAGTGCAACTGGTTGATACCGGCGAACGGGCGCTGCCCGGCGAGTTTCTCCGCAATCCACGGTGAATATTCGACGACGTTGGCGAGGGCCGCGACAAAGCTGGCCTTATCAGCAGCATTGAGATCGGCGAGCGAGATTTGCGCCATCGTCCTCACCCGATCTCGAATGCGTCGGCGGCAAGATGGGCATGCTTGTCGTGCCAGTGCTGCGCGATCTGGAGCCGCGTCGGCACCCAGACGCGATCGTGCTTGCCGATATAGTCGAGGAAGCGGATCAGTCCCGCGGCACGGCCGGGCCGGCCGGCAAGGCGGCAGTGCAGCCCCACCGACATCATCTTCGGCGCGGTCTCGCCCTCGGCATAGAGCACGTCGAAGGCGTCCTTCAGATAGGTGAAGAACTGCTCGCCTTCGGCAAACCCCTGCGGGTTGATGAAGCGCATGTCGTTGGCGTCAAGCGTATAGGGAATGATGAGCTGCTTGCCGTTCGCGCCCTTGACCCAGTAGGGCAGATCGTCGGCATAGGAGTCGCAGAGATAGAGGAAGCCGCCCTCCTCCATCAGGAGGCGGTTGGTGTTGATCGAGGAGCGCCCGGTGTACCAGCCGAGCGGCCGCGAGCCCGTCGCCTCGGTGTGGACGCGAATGGACTCGGCGATCTCGGCACGCTCCTGCGCCTCGGTCATGTCCTTGTGCTCGATCCATTTCAGGCTGTGGCTTGCGATGTCCCAGCCTGACTCCTTCATCGCCGCGACAATCTCGGGATTCCGCTTCAGCGCGGTGGCAACGCCGAACACGGTGGTCGGCCACTTCCGCTCGTTGAACACCCGCCACAGCCGCCAGAAGCCGGCGCGCGAGCCATATTCGAACATCGACTCGATATTGGCGTGACGCTTGCCCGGCCAGGGCTGCGCGCCGAGGACGTCGGACAAAAACGCTTCCGAGGTGCGATCGCCGTGCAAGATGTTGTTCTCGCCGCCCTCCTCGAAATTGACGACGAACTGCACCGCGACCCGCGCATTGTCGGGCCATTGCGGATGYGGCGGGTTGCGGCCGTAACCGCGGAGATCGCGCGGGTAGCGAGTATCCGTCACTCAGACTTCCTCGAAGCGGATCGGCAGGGCGCCCTTCCACAGCACGCTCTTGCCGAGGGTCGCGAGATTCTCGAGGCCCGAGGTCAGCGTGATGAAATGGTTGCCGGCGAGCTGGCCCATTTTGCTGGCGAAGTGCACGCCGCCATAGGCGAGCAGGATCTCGGTCTCGCTGATGCCGCCGGGATAGAGGATGATCTGACCCGGCGCGGGATAGCTGGTGTGGTTCTCGTAGCCGACGCCGAAATCGAGATCGCCGAGCGGCATCCACACGCCCTCGCCGCTCCAGCGCACATGGATGATGTGGCTTTCGAACGGCAGCGCCTTGCGGAACGCAGCGACGGTCTTGGGCGCCAGTTGCTCCTCGAAGCGGGCATCGAAGGTGAAGTCGCCGGCGCGGATAACGAGTTTGCTCATCTCATCTCTCTGGATCGGGGGCCAAAGGCCCACGGGGAATTTTCAAGCAAAGAGCATTCCATCGGGCTTCGCGCAAGTGGCGCGGCCCGTCATCTGCGGTCGTAGGACCAGCCGAAAATACCACTCCGCCGCACCTCCGGCTCGGGCTCGGCGGCAGGCGCGGCCGAAGGGGGCGCCTCCTTCAGTTCCGCCTGTGGCGGAGGTGGAGGCGGCGCCGGCAGGTTCTCGCATTTCATGGAGTAGACCAGCTTGCCGTCCGCGGTCCGCCCGATCGGGGCGCACGGGTCTGGATGCGCTGCCGAGGTCTTTGGCGTGAGCTTAACCTGCGCGGCCGCCGGCGAGGCGATCAGGACAAGGACCAGCAGATATTTCGACATCGTTGTCGCCTGAGAACTCAATTCGCCTCATTGAACCGGATTGCCGGGGGCAAGTCCACCGGCGCTGCGGGCGCGATTGCCGAATATTTGGCCGGCGCTAGAAAATTTGCTCGCCCCAACGTGATGGCCGCGCTTCGGATCGTGAAACCGGCCCGGCTGATATTCGGCAGGACACATCGCCATGTCAGCCACGACCGCGAACACAGGCGACATTTTTCTCGCAGCCTGAATCGCCGTCACGGGAGAAACAACCATGCGAAAGACCTTTGCCATTCTCGGCGCCACCCTGATTGCCGCCGCCACCATCCAGACCGCCGCCGCGAGCGACCGCCACCACAGAAGCAAGGCACACCCCGCCCCGATCACCCAGTCGGTCCGCGACTCCAACGCGTTCTGGCCGTCGCAGCCGACCACACCCGACTGGCAGCGCTACGCCAACGGCGCGCTGTCGGCACCGGCGGGACGGTGATACGGGCGTAGAACGCGGTTGCTGCGACGTCTCTCGTGTCCCGGACGCGCTGCAACGCGCAAGCGTTGCTGCGCAGAGCCGGGACCGAGAAAGCGACACGGTAGAATGCGGAGACATGGGCTGCGGCTCTGCAGCACACCGCAAGAGCGCTGCGCTGCGTCCGGGGCACGAGACGGAGTATGAGGCAGCGGCGGCGTCCTCCAAGTGCCATTGTCATTCCCCGCGCAGGCGGGGAATCCAGTACGCCGCGGCCTCTCGGCTCAATCACAGCCCTCTCTGGAATGCTAGATCGCCCGGTCAAGCCGGGCGATGACAGCGAGTGCTGCAGACGCACCAATGGCCGACGCGCTGACAATCGCAGACCCTTTGGCGATGGGCGGGCCGTCGCTCTCGGTCATCGTGTTCATTCCTGTTGCGTCGCGACAGGATAACTCGCTACCGCTTTTTTGGCGGCATAGCGAACCTTGCCCGGACTTGCCGGTAGGTCAACCGAATGACCCCAACCGGACTTTGGCTGCGGGCCTCGCATGCGCTACGCGGTTCGGGATGAACCCTGCATGACACGCTTGACCACCATGGCCGCGATCCCCGCGAGCACGGCCTTTGCCTGCGGGGACGCAAGTATGTCGATGATCGGGTTCGACGGTTGGGCTTGCTCGTGAGGCTGGGCATCGCCACTGGCGAGGATATCCCGGAGCTGACCGGGCCTCCCATGCAGATCGGTGAGCACCTCGCCCAGTTCCTTCGGTTCGGGGGCCACTTGTCCCGGTAGCGCCACGCCGCGCGCGGCGGCTCGCTCCTGCAGCATCTTCACGAACGCCGCCCGTTCTTCCGGCGAAAGCTTGCCCAACGCTTCTATCGCTGCCTGCGCGTACTGGTCAGACGGCACGGCGTGTGACACATCACCATACCGTTTGAGAACCTCTTGATCGGAATAACCCTCCGACGGATTTCCTTGTTCGTATCGATCAACGAAATCCCGATACTCTTTCTGGCGTTGCCCACCGCCCATTAACTCGTCAAGGATACCCATGTACAGCTCCTCCTTGCGTGATTAGCTCAGGCTGCTTGCCACAGACCACGACACGTTTCGCTTGCGCGACATAAGAGCGATATCGGCGTTACGCACAAGATACAGGCGAAGAGTGCAGTCGCTCCGATAGTTGCTACTTCCAAGGTAAACCCACGTTGAGAGTATTGACCTAGGTCAAAGGGTCATGGCGGCCGTGCAAACTGAATGTTTTGCTTGTGAGGCGTGAGTGGACATTCCACGCGCGTGTCGCAATGATCGCTATTGTCCCTGCTGAAGCTTTTGGGTCCGGCCAAATGTGCGGTGCGCGATGGCAAATATTCGCAAGTGTCACCGTCGCGCGGTCCCCGCCCATCCTTTTGCTCTCCGCAGGACCCGGTGACCGATGCGGATGGTCGCTCAGCGACGCCCGGCAATCCAGAGGAGCAAAAGATTCGTTTTTACGCCGGAGCAGCTGCCTTCGCCTGATCCGACGCATCAGGTTGCGCGGAGGTCACGTGAACGACTGCTTCCAAGGCTGCACCGAACGACCCGCTTGCTACCAACGCGTTGGAAGCGTTTCCCACCGTTTCTGCGGCTCCCGTTCCCAGCAAAGCGAACAGGATACGGGTTGCGCCAATCCTTTTACTGAGCCCTCGAACGACGTGCTGAATCTTGGCGGTGGACGGCTGACTCAGATAGCAGACACATACAAGCGCGGTGTTCGCCAATTCGAGCGAAAGCAATTTCGACATTGATGAAGCATCAGCCTTTTCCGCAATTGCCTGAATCCCGCGGTACCGCAGAAGCTGCGCCAGCACAAGCGCCGTCGCCTCATCGAGTCGCCCGGCACCAGGGATGCAAACGACCGAAATAGACGAGGTCGGCGGCTCCGGAATCAAAGCATGCTCGGAGCCTGCTCGCTCGAATGTAATGGCAGCTCCGGGGCTTGAGCTTAGATCCGGGGAACTGGGTCCTGTTGCTTCCACGTCATGGTGTGCCCCCAGCTCAGCGACCAATTCTTCCACCGTTGAGACTACCCGATTTAATCGGTCCTGATCGAGGTGACCCAATTGACGGTCGGCCTCCGCGAGTCTCAGGCCTTTCAAGAGGATGTCGTCATAATAATTCTCAAGCGACGAGTCATTCAGGTATTCATGTGCCTGTTCCACCGCTTCAATGGGATCTCCCGCCAGCATTCGTTGATAAGCCAGTTGCGGCGGCGTCAGCGGTGGTCGGTCGCCAAGCATAACGTCAAGAAATTTGAGGCGATCGACATGCCGCCCAAGGACGACGAGACAAATTGTTAAGGGCGTGGCCAACACCAGTCCGACCGGCCCCCAAAGCCACGTCCAGAATGACGCTGACAGGATAATTGCAATCGGGGAAAGACCCGAGCTATGCCCAAAAATCAAGGGTTCGAGGACCTGTCCTGCGAGCAACTCAAGCACGACGAACAATGCCGCCGTAAGTATCAGCATCTGCCAGCCCGTGCCCACCGCCGCCGCGAGAATGAGAGGGAATACCGCAGATATCAATGCACCGATATACGGTACAAATCGCATAATCATCGCGATCAGACCCCATAGCGGAGCCGAGGGGACACCGATGAATTCAAGACCTAAGCCTATTGCAAGACCGAACACGCCATTGAACGCGATCTGGGTAAGAAAGAGCTTGCTCAGACGCTTACCGGCGTCGTCCAGGGCCGCAGTCGTGCGTTGAATATCCGCGGATCCGGCCAGTCGGACAAGCCGATTCCTCAGATCTTCCCGTTGCAGCAGGACAAAGACAACAAAGATCACGACGATCCCTGTCGTCGTTAAAGGTGAAATCAGTGGCTGGATGATTGCGCCAAACGTCGACAGAGCACCAGGATCGGGTTGCCTTACCTCAACGGGTATGGGTATCGGCTTGTCTGAGGGCTGTCTGGTGAGTTCGCCGTCAGTAGGTCGACCGGCCCCATCTCGATTCTGCAACTCTGTCTTCAATTCTTTCAGAACTGTCGACGCCTGCTCCAATGTTCCAGAGCCGCCGCCCATTAAGCCGCGCAGGCTTTCGATCTTGTCACTCAATGTTTGTTGATAGCCTGGCAGCTTGGTGGCGAGCCGGGTCGCCTGCGAAACCATAAGACCGCCTAGACTAAATATGATCGAGAATCCGATGAAGACGACCACCAGCACAGAAATCGTGCGCGGAATTCGCCAGGAACGTAAGCGCATCACGAAGGGCGCCATAACGAAACTCAGGAGAACTGCTAACGCGAAGGGAACAAAAATTTCACGACCGAAATAGAGCGCAGCAATTATCAACGCTGCGACGGCCATATTCGTCAGCACAGTCCCCCGCGGCTGTGCCAATCTCATTTGAGGAGATTTCTCTTCCATGGCGCGTCTTCCATGGCGCGGCTCATTCATCCCATACGTGGGTGAATTCTCCTTCGCGACACCATCCTACACCGAACGAACTTGTTCCGACAGCCCGAGCATGCCGTTCAATGTCGCTAGCTCGTCTCATAGCGCGCGGGTTGACGCCCTCTCGGGTATTTTGCCGTCGGGCAACACAGAGACGCGTAGCCCGGACGGAGCCAACGGGTCGGCGCGAAGCCGCCGCACGATGACACGCTCCGTGCAATCCGGGCTACGGCGAGAACAGGCGCCTAATAAGGCTGATAGTAGCCACGCGGACCGTAATAGGGACCGCCGCCATAATATCCCTGACCACCATAGTAAGGACCCGGGCCGTCATAATAGCGATTCTCGTAGTACTCCTGGCGCCGGCTCTCTGCGATCGCACCTCCGATCAGACCTGCCGCCACGCCCATGAAGGCAAGCCCTGCCGCATTTGGACCCCGGCGATAGTAGCGGTGGCGGCGGGCGGCGCTGAAATCGGTCGCTGCTGATCTGCCCGATGTCGCAGAGTCCGCGCTGACGGACGGCGAACCGGCCGGCGCCGCAGACGAGGGCGAGACGGAAGCTGTCGCCAGAGCCAGACTCGCAAACGCAGCCAGCGCGGTGTTGCGGCCGAACCTTGAATTTACGGGCCTGTCGCTCATCTCGGCGTCCTTTGTTCTTGTTCAAAGTCAAAATATGAAACGATCCACAACGTGCAAACCATTGAAAAGTTTCGTGATCGCGGCAATCTGCCACGCTTCGAACGATTGTAAACCGAACGACCAGATGCAGCTTGAACCACTCAACCTGAGCGGATAATGAACAGCCGCGCCGTTTTTCGGTCGCCGTAAGCGTTTCACGTGAACCAACGCATCAACCGACGCCGTCGGGATCGATGCATTTTCGCAGGTTCAACGTGACTGACGCGTCCTTTTCCTCAAGAGAAATCAGATGATTGCGGTTCGCAAACTGCCGGCGCGCTATGCGCCGATCGTGATGCCATTTGTGCTGTCCATCCTCATGACGGCCGTGGTGTCGGTCATTTCGACGCTCCGGAGCCTCGGCGCGACGCCGGCGTTCCTCGCGACCTGGCCGGGCGCCTGGGCGCTGTCATGGCTCGTCGCCTTTCCCACGCTGCTGATGGTGCTGCCACTGGTCCGACGGATCGTGGCGTGCGTCGTCGCTTCCCCATCTCAACCAGGCCGATAGCCGGCGCGGACGGCGGCACACGAAGCACGCCGTCCCGCTTCCATGATTGCGCCTGCGGGAGTGATCCTACGACAGCGCCCCGAGCACGCCGCGCGTTGCCTTGTCGATCTCCTCGACATAGCGGCGGCGGGCAAACGTCTCGGTGAGGAAGCCGACCACCTTGCGGCTGTCGGTGGAATCGACCACCGCCAGCATCTCGGCTTCCGCCTCGTCGAACACGGCCATCGCCGACTTCACGTTCATTTCCGGGATCAGCACGATCTCGGTCAGGCGGGCGAGCTCGATCACCTGGATGTCGTCGGCGATGCTGTCGAGATCGCTGGAGAACAGGTCGGGCAGCAGGACGAGGCCGACATATTCGTCGGCATTGTTGACGATGACGATGCCGGGCCGCGAGCCCAGCGCGAATTCACCGCGCACGGCGGCGATCGTCGTGGTCGATGGCACCTTGCCGACGTCGGAGCGCATCAGCCGCTCGACCGTGAGGTTGCGCAGCCAGCCGACGTCGTTGGCGCTGCGGATGGTCTCGCCGCGCAGATGCAGGCGCCATGTCGAGAAGGAATGACCGAACATGAAGCGGACGCAGATCGAGGTGACGATGCAGCCTGCCAGCACCACGGCGGTGACGTCGACATTGCGAGTCATTTCCAGCACGAGGAACGACATGGTCAAGGGGCCGCCAACGATGGCGACGCCGAGCGTCGCCATACCCGTCAGCATCGCGACCAGCGGGTCGATCACGAATTCCGGGCTGATGAGCAAAAGAACCGCAGCGAAGAACTTTCCGATCAGGCTGCCGACGAACAACGAGGCAAAGAACAGACCGCCGCGGAAACCCGAGGCGAGCGAGATCAGGCAGGCCGTCACCTTCAAGGCGATGATGATCGCGATCAGGCCGATCGTCATGTCGTGAAAGAGATCGAGCACCATGGCGCCGTGGCCGGCCGCGAGCACCTGCGGCGTGACGATGGCAAAGCTGCCGACGATAAGGCCGCCGATCACCGGGCGCAGCCAGACCGGCAGCCAGACAAACAGGCGCTCGAACATCGAAGACGACCGCATCACGGCGATGCCGACGCCGCTGGTAATGAGCGCAAGCCCGATCAATGCCAGATATTGCTCGACGCCGACCGCGCTGACCTTCGGTATTTCGATAGAGTACGGCGCGCCGCCGAGCCATTGCGCGGTCAGCGCGCCAGCAAGCGAGGCCGCCAGGATCGGCGCGGCGCTGCCGACCGAATAGACGCCGACGATCAGCTCGCAGGCATAGAACGCGCCGGTGATCGGCGCGCCAAACGCCGCTGCGATCGCAGCGGCAGCGCCGCAACCGACGATCAGGCGCAAATCGTTGCGGCGTAGATTGAAGAACTTGCCGAGTAGTGAGGCGATACCCGAGCCGATCTGGGTGTAGCCGGCCTCAAGGCCGACCGAGGCGCCGCAGCCGTTCGAGATCAGCGTCTGGCTCGACACCACCATGCTGTCGCGCATCGACAGATTGCCGCCGCGCAGCGCGTTCGCCTCGATCGGGTCGACCGCGTTGGAGATCTTCAGCCGCCGCCGCCACCACTCCATGATACCGAGCGCCAGTCCGCCGAGCGCGGGCGCGATGAGGGCCGCCCAGGGGCTGACCCGGGCGTGGGCGGATAGGCGAACGTCGACGGGAATGCCGTAGATCACCATGTGGGCAATCTGCGCGATCTCTGCCATCAGCGTCACGATGGCACCCGTAAGCGTGCCGATCACGAGCGCCAGCGGGATCAGGTAGAACTCGTTGCTGCGCAAGAGCGCGCGCAGGCGAACCATGACGCGGTTCGATCCCTTGCGATCGGCGATGTGTCTGATCCGCGCGAACACCTTTTTGCCCGCCCTAACCTTCCGACATGCCGTAGCCGGCCATGCGCTGGCTGACACGTTCGATCTCGGCACTCGACAGCAGTGGCGGTTTTCCGATCTGGAGGCAGCCGTGATACTGCCGCGCCAGCGTCTCGACCTCGACGGCGAGCCACATCGCCTTGTCCAGCGTCTTGCCGACCGCGATCATGCCGTGATGGTCGAGCAGACAGGCGAGCCGGCCCTCCAGCGCCCGCAGCGCGTGCTCGGACAGCTCCGCCGTTCCGAAGGTGGCATAGGGTGCGCAACGGATACTGTCACCGCCGGCGGCCGCGATCATGTAGTGCACGGGCGGAATCTCCATGCCCATGATCGCCAGGATGGTGCAATAGGTCGGATGAGCGTGGACGACGGCGTTGACGTCGGGCCGCGATTTCAGGATGTCGCGGTGGAAGCGCCACTCGCTGGAGGGCTTCTGACTGGGGGCATGCGAGCCGTCCATCGCCATGAACACGATCTGGTCGGGCGTCATGGCGTCATAGGGCACGCTGGTCGGCGTGACCAGGAGCCCGTCCACATGCCGGACGCTGATATTGCCCGAGGTGCCCTGGTTGATGCCGAGCGCGTTCATGCGGCGGCACGCGTCGATTATGGCCTGTCGCTTTGCGAGCTCGTCCGCTGTCATCGACATCCCGATTTCATCTCGACTTTTTGGCGATGGGCGTTTGTTAGACCGGGAGTACGTCAAAGCAATGTGGCAGCGCAAGAGAAAGCGGCCGGGATTGGCCGCTGCCTTGCCGGCTGTACCGTTACATCAAGAAACCAGTTGTAAAATCAGTATATTAGCAGATTGTCGCAGGTTTACGAAAAGCTCGCCCGGACGGCCGCAATTCCGTTGATCACGAACTGCACCGAATAGGCCGCGAGCAGCATGCCAAGCACGCGTGAGAGCACGGCATTTCCGGTGCGCCCGAGGGTGCGCGCGATCAGGCTCGCGGAGACGAAGCACAGCACGCAGAGCAGGCAGACGGAGACGACGACCGCGATGATGATCGCGAGCTTGGCCCCGTAGCCGGCATTGCCCGTCAGCAGCAGCGTGGTCGCGATCGCGCCGGGACCGGCCATCATCGGGATGGCCAAGGGAAACACCGCGACGTCGGAGGCGTGCTCCGAGGTCGCCTTGTCGGCCTCGCGCGCCTCGCGATGCGGACGGTCGCCGAAGATCATCTGGTAGGACACGCCGAACAGCAGCAGTCCACCGGCGATCTGGAAGGCGGGGATGCCGATCCCGAGTTGGCGCAACAGCCAGTTTCCGGCCAGCGAGATCACCACCAGGATCGAGGCCGCGATCAGCGGCGCGCGCAGCGCGATCGTGCGCTTGACCTTGTCGGGCATGCCTCCGGTCGCGGCCAGGAAGGCCGGCGCAAGGCCGACGGGATCGACCACCAGCAGCAGCGTCACGAAGGCGGACAGGGCGAAGTCGAGCATGCGGGTAGGTCTCACGCGAGGTGCAGCCGCAATCCATAACCGCTGGAGGAGGCCTTCGCGAGGAACATTTGCCCTCGCAGAGTCTTGGTCGCGCGAGGATTGAGGAAGGCATCGCCCTTCCCGTGTCGCCTCAAGAGGAGGATTTATGGCTAAACGAGCGAAGAAACGTGCGAACGCGAAAAAGACCGCGGCGCGCCGTCCGCGTCAGGCACCGAAGATGTTGAGCGACCTGTTCCTGGAGACGCTGAAGGACATCTATTACGCCGAGAACAAGATCATCAAGACGCTGCCGAAGATGGCCAAGGCGGCGCATTCCAAGGACCTTGCCGCCGCCTTCAACAAGCATCTGCGCGAGACGCAAGGCCAGGTCAAACGGCTCGACCAGATCTTCAAGATGCTGGGCAAGCCGGCCCGCGGAAAGCCCTGCGAAGCGATCAACGGCATCACCGACGAGGGCGCCGAGATCATGAAGGATTTCAAGAACGCCCCTGCCCTCGACGCCGGCCTGCTCGCGGCCGCTCAGGCCGTCGAGCACTACGAGATCTCCCGCTACGGCACGCTGCGCACCTGGGCCGAGGAGCTCGGCATGCCGGACGCGGCAAGGCTGCTCCAGGAGACGCTGGACGAGGAAGAGGCGACCGATCACACGCTGACCGAGCTCGCGACCTCGGTCATCAACCTCGAAGCGGAAGAGGAGTACCGCGCCGCGGCCTGATCGGCGCGACGCGCCCTACTGTTGCCTTCGATGCCGCGGAATATCCCCGCGGCGTCGAAGCGTGCGACGACAAGGGCCTCTTCCGGTTGGAGAGGCCAGGCATGCTCCAAACGCGCGATGCTGGAATTTTGGGGAACCGTCCCCATATGCTCGTTTTCCAACCGCAGCGCCTTCCCCGAGTTTTGCCATGCAACCCAAAAATCCCCTCGACTGGATGCTGTCCGAAGCCCTGGACTCGCTGACCCGCGCCGAACGGCTGCGGCAGCAGTTCGGCCGCCAGGAAGCCTGCTGGGAGCCGCCGATCGACGTGCTCGAGACCGAGCATGAGCTTTTGATCCTGGTCGCGCTTCCCGGCGTCAACCCTGACAATGTCGAGACGGTGATCCTCGACGGCGTGCTCGTCATCTCCGGCCAGCGCACGCTGCCGCCGGAGCTTCGCAACGCCCGCATCCACCGGCTCGAGCTGCCGCAGGGCCGCTTCGAGCGGCGCATCGCGCTTCCCGTCGGCCGCTACGCCATCAGCCGCTTCGTGATGGACGGCTGCGTCGCGCTGCGCCTCGCCAAATCCTGAGGTCGATCATGGCCACCGAGCAGATGAATACCGCACAAGCCAATTCCCAAAATAATCCCGACGTGAAGATTCCCGAAGACGCGCTGATCGTCATCCCGGTGCGCGAGATGGTGCTGTTTCCCGGCGCCATCGCGCCGATCGCGATCGGCCGGGCGAAGTCCATCGCCGCCGCGCAGCAGGCGCTGCGCGAGCAGCGGCCGGTCGGCATCGTCCTGCAGCGCAGCCCCGAGATCGAGGAGCCCGGACCTGACGATCTCTACCGGGTCGCGACCATCGCCAACATCGTGCGCTACATCACCGCGCCCGACGGCACGCATCACATCGTCTGCCAGGGCGTGCAGCGCGCCCGCATCCTCGACTTCCTGCCGGGAACACCGTTCTTGGCCGCGCGTTTCCAGCAGATCCCCGAGCCGACCACGAGCTCGCCCGAGATCGAGGCGCGCGCGCTGAATCTGCAGCGCCAGGCCATCGAGGCGGTCGAGCTGCTGCCGCAGGCGCCGCCCGAGCTGGTCGCGATGTTCCAGAGCACCACCGCGCCCGGCGCGCTGGCCGACCTGGCGACCTCGTTCATGGACATCAAGCCGCAGGACAAACAGGAGGTGCTGGAGACCATCGACCTCGCTTTGCGCGTCGAGAAGGTGTCGAAGCATCTGGCCGAGCGGCTGGAGGTGCTGCGCATCTCCAACGAGATCGGCCAGAAGACCAAGGCTTCTTTCGACGAGCGTCAGCGCGAGGCGATCCTGCGCGAGCAGATGGCCACCATTCAGCGCCAGTTGGGCGAAGGTGACGGCAAGGCCGCCGAGGTCGCTGAGCTGACGGCTGCCATCGCCAAGGCCAACATGCCGCCGGAAGCGGAGGCGCACGCCAAGAAGGAGCTGCGCCGCTACGAACGCATGCCCGAGGCTGCCGGTGAGTCCGGCATGGTCCGCACTTATCTCGACTGGCTGATCGAGCTGCCCTGGGCGCTGCCCGCGGAGAAGCCGATCGACATCAAGGAGGCACGCCGCATCCTCGATGCCGACCATTTCGGCCTGGAGAAGATCAAGGGCCGGATCATCGAATATCTGGCGGTGCGCAAGCTCGCTCCGCATGGCAAGGCGCCGATCCTGTGCTTCGTCGGCCCGCCCGGCGTCGGCAAGACCTCGCTCGGCCAGTCCATCGCGCGCGCGATGGATCGCCCCTTCGTGCGCGTCAGCCTCGGCGGCGTGCATGACGAGGCCGAGATCCGCGGTCACCGGCGCACCTATATCGGCGCGCTGCCCGGCAACATCATCCAGGGCATCAAGAAGGCCGGCACGCGGAACTGCGTCATGATGCTGGACGAGATCGACAAGATGGGCCGTGGTGTGCAGGGCGATCCCTCGGCCGCCATGCTGGAGGTGCTCGACCCCGAGCAGAACGGGACGTTCCGGGACAACTATCTGGCCGTGCCGTTCGACCTGTCACGCGTGGTGTTCATCGCGACCGCCAACATGCTGGACCAGATTCCGGGTCCGCTGCTGGATCGCATGGAGCTGATCAGCCTCGCCGGCTACACCGAGGAGGAGAAGCTGGAGATCGCGCGCCGCTACCTGGTGCGTCGTCAGCTCGAGGCCAACGGCCTGACGGCCGAGCAGGCCGAGATCGAGCCGGAGGCGTTGAAGCTGGTCGTCAAGGGCTACACCCGCGAAGCCGGCGTGCGCAACCTCGAGCGCGAGATCGGCAAGGTGTTCCGCCATGCCGCGGTGCAAATCGCCGAGGGCACGGCTGCCAAGGTCGTGGTGAGCCCGAAGGACATCGCCATCGTGCTCGGCCAGCCGCGCTTCGAGGGCGAGATCGCGCAGCGGACCAGCATTCCGGGCGTCGCCACCGGGCTCGCCTGGACGCCGGTCGGCGGTGACATCCTGTTCATCGAGGCCTCGCGCGTGCCCGGCCGGGGCGGCATGATCCTGACCGGCCAGCTCGGCGACGTCATGCGCGAGAGCGTGCAGGCTGCGATGACGCTGGTGAAGAGCAAGGCCACGCAGCTCGGCATCGATCCGTCGGTGTTCGAGAAGAGCGACATCCACGTTCACGTGCCGGCGGGCGCAACCCCGAAGGACGGACCGAGCGCGGGCGTTGCGATGTTCACGGCGTTGACGTCCCTGCTCACCAATCGCACGGTGCGCAGCGACACCGCGATGACCGGCGAGATCTCGCTGCGCGGCCTGGTGCTGCCGGTCGGCGGCATCAAGGAGAAGGTGGTGGCTGCGGCCGCCGCCGGATTGAAGCGGGTGATGCTGCCGGCACGCAACAAGCGGGACTACGACGACATCCCGAAGAGCGCGCGGGACAACCTCGAATTCATCTGGCTGGAGCGCGTCGACGAGGCCATCGCCGCAGCGCTCGAGCCGGCTGATGCCAAGGTCGAAGCGGCGGAGTGAAGGCGATGAAGAGACTGCTGGAAAAGGCGAAGCGATCGCGGAAGACGCAGCGGCTGCGTCAGCTGCTCGACCGTGCTATCGACCAGGTTCGCGATGCGCTGGCGGCACCAGGGCCGCGGCTTCAGCCCGTTCCGGTCCGGGTGAAGCGCCGCAAGGGTTGAGCCCTCCGTCTCAAGCCCTCGCGGCAGCCCCAAACAAAAGGCCCCCTCCTAGCCGAGGGGGCCTTTGCGTTGTTAGCCCACCGCGTCCTTGGCGGCCTTGACCGGGCGGGCGCGGACGATCTTCCGGGCCGGCTTGGCCTTGAACATCATCTCTTCACCCGTGAACGGGTTGGTACCCTTGCGCGCCTTGGTCGCGGGCTTCTTGATGACCACGAACTTGGCGAAGCCCGGCACCAGGAACAGGCCGTTCTTCTTGAGCTCCTTGTGGCCGACGTCGGTCAGCGTCTCCATGACGCTCTTGACGTCGCGCTTGGAAAGCTCGGTGGCGGTCGCAATCTTTTCGATCAGCTGCGATTTGGACATTTGGGTTGGCATCGTGTCTCCTCTGATTCGTTGCCGGTTGCATATTAGACCAACCGTTGAAGGCCCAGAGCCTTCTGCACAGTTTTGTCGCGATTTTACGGGCTTTTTTGGCCCTCTGAGGCAAAAAACCCTGCTTTTCAGCGGCTTCCAGAGCGGAAGGAGCCTCCGGCAGCGGTTTTTGCCTTGTTTCAAAGGCCCGCACGCCGCCTTGCTAAAGCTGATTCGCTGCTTTCGACAAGCGACGACCGGCCTCTTTGTGAAAGGCCGGTCGCGATTCACCCTGAAAAATAAGGCTAGATCGTCGTGTTGCGGCGTCTCGGCTACTCTCTCACCCTGTTCTTACGGGGGCGCGACGAGCTTCGCTCGCGCTAGATACGCTCGATGATGACGGCCGGAGCCATGCCGCCGGCGGCGCACATGGTGACGAGACCGCGCTTCAGGTCGCGCCGTTCGAGCTCGTCGAGCACGGTGCCGATCAGGATCGAGCCGGTGGCGCCGATGGGATGGCCGAGTGCGATCGAGCCGCCATTGACGTTGACCTTGGCGCGGTCGAGCTTGAGGTCGCGGATGTACTTTTCCGCCACCACCGCAAAGGCCTCGTTGATTTCAAACAGGTCGATGTCGTCGATGGAGAGCCCCGCCTTCGCCAGCACCTTGCGCGTGGCCGGCACCGGCGCGTTCAGCATCAGGGTCGGCGAGTCCCCCATATTGGCCATCGCGACGACGCGAGCGCGCGGCTTCAGGCCGTGCGCGCTGGCATAAGCGGGCGATGCGAGCAATATCGCGGCGGCACCGTCGACGACGCCGGAGGAATTGCCGGCGTGATGCATGAAGTCGATGTTCAGGTCCGGGTATTTCTGCAGGATGAGGCCGCGATAGGTCGTGCCCTTGTCGTCGAGCGCATAGTCGGCGATCGCGGGGAATGCGGGCTTCAATGCGCTCAGCCCTTCCATCGTGGTCTGCGGCCGCGGATACTCTTCATGATCGAGCGCGAGGCTGCCGTCCTCGCGATGAACAGGCACGAGGCTCTTCTTGAAGTGGCCGCCGGCAATCGCCTGCGCTGCGCGCTTCTGGCTTTCGAGACCGAGCGCGTCGACGTCCTGCCGCGTGATGCCTTCCAGCGTCGCGATCGCGTCGGCGCAGACGCCCTGATGCGACTGCGGATGCCGCGCACGCAGGCGCAGATTGCCGGAGTCCATCATCATCGGACCGCCGCCGCGGCGTCCTTCCATCGACATCATCTCGCAGCCGCCGGCGATGACGAGGTCTTCGGTGCCCGACATGATCGAGGCCGCCGCCATGTTGACGCTGGTGATGCCGCTTCCGCAGAAGCGGTCCAGCGTCACCGCGCTGGCGCGCACGTCGTAGCCGGCATCGAGCGCCGACATGCGGCCGAGGTCGCCGCTTTGGGTCGCGACCTGCGCGCTGCAGCCCCAGACGATGTCGTCGACGTCGGCGGTGTCGATGCCGGTGCGATCGGCGAGCGCGCGCAGCACGGTCGCGCCGAGCTGCTGCGGATGAATGCCCGAGAGTGCTCCCTTGCCGGCCTTGCCGACGCCCCGCGGGGTCCGGCAGGCATCGATGATCAGCGCGTCAGCCATTGGCGTTGTCCTCTTGTTTATGGGTGTTGATGTCGTTTCTGAATAAGGGGAAGAGTGGAGTCAACGTGCGGTGCCGCGCGGCCTCCTTGCAAAAAACTGAAAAACAACCCCATGCACAGTAGAAGCGCGGGTTCCGCATGGGGCGCGGTGATACCGGTGAAGCGATTGGCCTGTCAGGCTAAACGGCCGTGGCCGCGCGATCTTGCGTCACCTCGCCCCGCCTGCGGGAAGAGGTCGGATTTTACGCGCGGCGGAAAATCCGGGAGAGGGAGAGAAAGCTATGCCCCCGCCGCGTTCTTCGCGATCACGTTGCGGTAGAAGGTCGCGCTGAGCTTTGGCGTGCGCACCTGCGTGTCGAAATTGACGTGATAGAGCCCGAAACGCTTGTTGAGCCCGAACACCCATTCAAAGTTGTCCAGCAGGCTCCAGAGGAAGTAGCCGCGCACCGGCACGCCCTCGGCGGTGGCGCGCTGGAGCTGCGCGAGATAGTTGCGCAGGTACATGATGCGGTCGGTGTCGTAGATCTTGCCGTCGGGCGTCACCACGTCGTCGCCGGAGGTGCCGTTCTCGCTGATGTAGATCGCATCCGTCTTCCAGATCTTTGCGGCCAGCTTCGGCACCCAGTAGATCGTCTCCGGCGCGACGCGGAGCCAGTTCGAGTTCATATGCGGGAACGATTTCGGGATCGGCAGCGGCATGAAGCCCGCGCCATGGTCGGAGGGCACCACATAGTTCTGTGGCGCGTAGATGTTGAGGCCGAGGAAGTCGACCGGCGAGGAGATGATCTTCAGCTCGGCGTCGGTGTATTTCGGCGCATCGGCGCCCGCGTATTTCAGGAAGGCGTCGGTATACCGGCCCGTCATGATGACGTTGAGATAGCCGGCGTTCATCTCGCGCAGCGCGATCTCGGCCGCACGGACATGCTCGGGCGTGTCGATTGCGGGAACGCAGACGTCGATATTCTCGGCCGGCCCGACCCTGGTGCCGCGGCGGCCGTGCGCCCGCACCGCCTGCACCCCGAGCCCGTGCGCGAGCGCGCTGTTATGCCTGACCTGGTTGACCTCCGCTTGCGGCAGCGTCACGCCGGGCGCGTCGATGCCGAGGCCATAGCCGAACTGGACGAAACGTCCGCTCTCGTTCAGCGTGAACACGTTCTTGACGCGATCGGTCAGGCGCTCGGCGACATAGCCCGCATAGTCGCCAAAGATCTTGCACGTCTCGGTCGAGCGCCAGCCGCCGAAGCGATCCTGGAGCGATTGCGGCAGGTCCCAGTGATAAAGCGTCAGCCACGGCTCTATGCCGTTCTTGAGGAGCTCGTCGACGAGACGATTGTAGAAGTCGAGCCCCTTCGGGTTCGGCTTGCCGTCGCCGTCCGGAAACACCCGCGGCCATGCCACCGAGAAGCGGTAGGCTTTGCAGCCGAGCTCCTTGATGAGCGCGATGTCTTCCTTGTAGCGGTGATAATGCTCAACGGCGCGATCGCCAGTGGTGCCGTCCTCGATCTTGCCGGGGATGCGCACGAACTTGTCCCAGATCGAAGCCCCCCGCCCGTCGACGTCGACCGCACCCTCGACCTGATAGGACGAGGTCGCCGTGCCCCAGACAAAGCCCGCCGGAAAGCCGTCCACGCCCCGCGGCGCCGGCGCCGGCTTAACCTCGGCGGCCTCCAGCGGATTTGCGATTCCGGCTGCGGACAATCCCGCCAGCTTGGCAAACTGGCGACGCGAGACCTTGTCCGACATTGATACTGCCCCTTGAGACGATTGTTGCGGCGGCACAATGGCGTGTCGGAAGCTGCTTGAAAAGCGGGAGTTCCGGGACTTTCGGATGCAAAAATGCAGAAGAACGCCCGGATTTACCCCCTGCCCTGCTTTTTGCCCTTCACGCCCTGAGCCGCGTCGAAGCACGCCAACAGCGAATTGATCACGGCTCGCGAGCCCAGACCATCCACCACGAAGTCGCGGTCCTTGCCGTTGGGCGGTATGATCTTCAGCTTCGCGCTGCGAATGCAGGAGCGATCGTCCGAAACCATCGATAGAACGATCCGACGCTCCACCATCGATGGCAAGAACGCATACGTCCGTTCACAAACGCGGTCCCGAGTGATTGCGAGTCCTGCTGCGGCCGTCGCGCCAGCCTGGCAAGCTGGCAACGCGAAGCCTTGTCCGACATGATGCTGTATTGAACCGAGCACGCCGAGCGACCCGGCTCGCTCGATCAGCGCGAGCGCTTGGGCAATTTCGGAAGCTTGTCGGGATTGAACGCGGCTACCTGCTCGGTTCGCTCACGCGCGGGCGGCTGCTGTTCCGTGAGAATGAGCGTACCCTGGAGGATCATTCCCGGCATCTGCGCTGCCTTCGCCGTGTAGGTCGCGACCTTGCCGGGGCAGTTTCCCTCGATGTCCAGCGTGAGCTCGTCGTCGATGCCGAAGACCGTTGCACGTCCGTCGGTGTGACGCTTCGTCGACACGGTGGCGGTGAAGCGATCTCCATCGACCTTGCAGGAGCCGTGATAGGTCATCAGGCTGTCGCAGCCCCAGATTTGTCCGTCTGCGACATGGACGATCCCGGTACCCTGGTCCAGTGGCGTCTTGTACCACGCCGCGTAGGTGCCGTCCTTCAGCATGGGAGCAGTCTCCCTTGACATTCCCTCGCGAATAATCCGCATGATCAGCGCTAAGAAACGGTTAATCGCGCGGCCCGTGCGAATCCGGTCTGTCCCTTCGCAACTCGGCTTCCAGATCCTCGATGATGCTGTGAAGCAGGCACGCGGCAAGCGGATCGGTGACTTCGCGCTCCAGAAGCCTGTAACGCGCGATCTGGAATTCCCGCTCTCGCAACTGGTGCTCTGTCATCGGACGGGCCCTCCGGCAAACCTACCCGGAAACAGCCAAGTCGTTTCGTTACAATTTTCAGATCATTTGCTATGGTTTCTGATCGGTAAAGGAACGCGGCGCCAAGCAGGTCGGTGTACGGGGTTTGCAATGTCGATCGTTCAAAGCTATCGCGCCTTCGCCTACAATAATGCCTGGGCGAACCACCGGTTGCTCCG
>NZ_JBFUGY010000044.1:0-70916 GCF_056402655.1 Bradyrhizobium sp. P3_C3
GCCAGATGCCGGTCTCAGAAATTCGGGCCACCGTCGGCCGTTTCGTCAGCATCCGCTGCGCCAGCTCGGTGATCGTCGCCATGATCACCGAGGTGTCCTGCGAGAACCTCTCGAGCTCCGACTACATCGCCATCGCGTCGGTCGACCTGCTCGGCGAAATCCACAATGCCGCCGACAAGGCCAAGTTTCAGCGCGGCGTCACCAACTATCCGACCATCGGCGATTCCGTCGACCTGATCACGAGCCAGGAGCTGCGCACGATCTACGCGCCGACCGGATCGGACCAGATCAATGTCGGCTTCCTCCAGCAGGACCGCTCCGTCGTCGCCTATGTCGACGTCGAGGAAATGCTCTCCAAGCATTTCGCAGTGCTGGGATCGACCGGCGTCGGCAAATCCACCGGCGTGTCGCTGCTGCTCAACGAGATCCTGAAATCACGCCCGAACCTGCGCATCTTCCTGCTCGACGTGCACAACGAATATGGCCGCTGCTTCGGCGACCGCGCGCTGGTGCTCAACCCGCGGAACCTGAAGCTGCCGTTCTGGCTGTTCAACTTCGAAGAAATCGTCGACGTGCTGTTCGGCGGCCGCGCCGGCGTGCCCGAGGAGCTTGACGTCCTCGCCGAGGTGATCCCGATCGCCAAGGGCATCTACACCCAGTATCAGAACACCGATCGGCTCGGCCTGAAGCGCATCGATCCCAAGCAGGTCGGCTTCACCGTCGACACGCCGGTACCATACCGCCTGGTCGATCTGATCTCGCTGATCGACGAGCGCATGGGCAAGCTGGAAAACCGCTCCTCGCGCATCATCTATCACAAGCTGATCTCGCGCATCGAGGCCGTCCGCAACGACCCGCGCTACGCCTTCATGTTCGACAACGCCAATGTCGGCGGCGACACCATGGCCGAGGTGATCAGCCATCTGTTCCGCCTGCCCGCCAACGGCAAGCCGATGACGGTGATGCAGCTCGCCGGCTTCCCGGCCGAGGTCATCGATTCCGTCGTCTCGGTGCTGTGCCGCATGGCCTTCGACTTCGGCCTGTGGAGCGACGGCGTGTCGCCGATGCTGTTCGTCTGCGAAGAGGCGCACCGATATGCCTCCGCCGACCGCAATGTCGGCTTCGGGCCGACCCGCAAGGCGGTGTCGCGCATCGCCAAGGAAGGCCGCAAATACGGCGTCTATCTCGGCCTCATCACCCAGCGTCCGGCCGAGCTCGACGCGACCATCATCTCCCAGTGCAACACGCTGTTCACGATGCGTCTTGCCAACGAGCGCGACCAGGCGCTGCTGCGCGCCGCGGTGTCGGATGCGGCCGCGAACCTGCTGTCCTTCGTGCCATCGCTCGGCACCCGCGAAGTGCTGGCGTTCGGCGAAGGCGTCGCGCTGCCGACCCGCCTGCGCTTCAAGGAAGTGCCGCCGCACCAATTGCCGCGCGGCGAAGCCACCATCAGCAGCGTTCCTTCCGTCACCTCCGGTCACGACATGCATTTCGTCGGCGCCGTGCTCGAACGCTGGCGCGGCGCCACCTCGCAACGCGACGTGCCGAACGATCCGGTGTTTTCGCAGCCGCCCGCAAAGGCGCTCGCGACCGCCGAAGCGCCGATGCTGCAGCCCTCGATGGGGCTGGACCCGGATCGCTTCTCGCTGCTGAAGAAGCCGCTGCGGTAAAGAACGGACACCGCTTCGGCAAATTCCGCTGTCATGCCCCGGCTTGACCGGGGCATCCAGTACGCCGCGGCCCCTCGATTCAATCACGATCGCCTCTGGAATTTCCCGAACAACGGACAGTCGTGAAAGACGGGGAATGCCCCGGATATCGCGGCTCAAGGCCGCGTCTCGCGGATAGCCCAAGGCTTGTCCTTCGTGCTACCCTTGCCTTTTGGAGCCGGTTTGAGCACGCGGGGCGCGAGGATGTCCGTGGGCGGTGCCAATATTGCGGATCGTAACATCATAACGGTGCTCGCCGTCGACATGGTGGGTTCAACTCGCCACATCGCCGCTTGCGATCCCGATGAAGCTCAAGCGTTTTTGGACCAGTGGCTGGATCACATCCGCAGCTCCGTGGAGCGTCTCGGGGGACAGATTGTCCACTATGCGGGAGACGGTGGCATTGCCATATTCGGCTGGCCAACCGCATATGAGGATCATGCGGATCGTGCGTGCATCGCAGCCTGGGACATTCAGAGTCATAGCCAGTCGTCCGGCCCCAGGGGAGATCCGGTCAATTTTCGCGTCGGACTTCACTCCGGCCTGGTCGGCTTACGCATAGGCGGCAAAAATGCCATCGCCCGCTTCGACGTTGCCGGAGCGACCGTGCACGTTGCTGCCAAGCTGCAGCAGGAAGCAGCGGCAGGCGAGATCAGGGTTAGCGCCGAAACCGCAAAGCTGTGCCGATCGCCACTCGGCCTTACGGCACACAGGACGACTTCGGGAATCTCCGATCGGGTCATCGAGGCCTACACGCTGAATGCCCGGCCGGACGATGTCGATCACAACGAAATCGCCAGCCGCTATCAAAATCCGATCGTGAATCGGGTCGACGAACTTGCGGCGCTTCGGGAGCTCCTCCCGCGCCCGGGCGGCAAAAGCTGCTCCGTCACCCTGCTGGGCGAACCAGGTATCGGCAAGAGCCGCCTTGCGACAGCCGTAATGACCGAGGCACTGACATCCGACGTGAGATGCTGCGTCTTTTATGGCGGCGTACAGAAACGTGCCACCGCATTCGCCGCCGCCCGCACCTTGGTGGGCGACATGCTTGCTGCAAACAGCTCATCTTCGGATGAACATATTCGTGAGGCTCTCGCGGAACTGCACGTCGAGGCAAGCGATCGCAGAAAGCTCGAAGCCCTATTCATCGCCGGAAAAGCGTCCTCTCGCCAACGATTGACCGACAATACGCAAACACAAATTGCACGTGCACTTGTCAATGCCTTCCTCGCATTGGCGCTTGATAGACCAACTCTCTTGCTGATCGAAGACCTCCAGTGGATCGATCCGGAAAGCCGCCATTTCCTGAAATTGCTCGCGCGCGCAAGTACCCCAAAGCCGCTTTGCATATTGCTGACCGGACGTCCGGAATCATCAGACCAGTCCATGGAGATTGCGGACTCGCTCATTCATCTACAACCGCTGTCGCGGGCCTGCATGGAGGCTTTGGGACGCCAATTGTGGCCGAAAACTCGATCCCCGACCGTGTTTGCGAGAGCCATCGATCGCGCCGACGGCGTCCCCTTCGTATTGGAAGAGTTCCTGCGTTCGGCGGACGCGACGAACGCAACGAGCGAACATTCGCTGCCTCAGAGCGTCGAGTCCGTGATTCATGCGCGGCTGCAACGGCTTTCTCCGAAGTTGAAGGCATTCGTGCAGACGCTCAGCCTGCTGGGACAGGAGGTAGAAATCCAATTGGCTACGACGGTGCTCGGCGTGGACGTAGGCGAGCTGCTGACTGCGTTGTTCGAGCTTGCCCGATTTGCTTTTGTCCATCCGCTTGCGGGTAACTCCGTGCGTTTCCGGCATCAGATCATCGCCGAGGCCTGTGCAAACACGATACCGCGTGGCCGGCGTCTGGAAATCCACCAGGCCGCTGTCCAGGCGATCATTCGGCGTTACCCGAATCTGGATGGTCGTTACGAACAGTTGGCCTTTCACGCAGAGGAAGCCGGAGATGCTGATGCTGCACTTGGCTATCTCTGGGACGCCGCCGTCGAAGCGCGCCGGAACGCCGCAGCCTCATCGCTCAGTTTGATATACGACCGGGCGATCAAGCTCATCGAGCGTCTTGGGGAAGCCGCCGAAGAAAAATATGTCGACTTCGGTCGAATGAGCTTCGCTTCGATGCTGCAACTCGGCGAATTCAAAAAAGTAAATATGCATTTGCCACGAACGTTGGAGCTGGCGCGGCGCCAAGGCAGGATTGCTCACGTGTGCAGCGTCCAGTCGCAACTCGGGATGGTCTACTGGTTTGAGGGCCGGTATGAAGAAGGGCTGCAAATAACGAGCGAGGGATTGAGAACGGCTCGAGCGCTGAAATCGACCGCACTCATATTTTCAAATCAGACTATCATGGCAAATGTGTTGCACAGCATGGGCCACGTCCATCGCGCGATTGCGGCGATGGACGAACTGAATGAAATGCTCACAGGAGAACTCGAGACTGCCCGTCTCGGGACACCGGCCGGTCCAAAATGCACGGTTTTGGCATTCAGGAGCTGGTTCATGAATGCAACAGGTCAATATGCGGAGGCGCTCGGATTCGCATTGCGTGCATTGGAGATCGCAGTTCGCGAACAGGATTCATATGGGCAAGTGCTCGCCCGCATTACGATGGGACGAAATCTCCTCATGCTCCATCGAAATGACCAGGCTGTGGAATGCCTGTCGATTGCAAGGGAGATCGTCGAACGTAACGGCTACGATGCCAGCAAGGCCAACCTGACCGGAGCAATGGCGACCGCTCTGGCACGAACAGGCCAGGCACGTCAGGCCGTCGACCTGATAGACGCTTGTATGGAGAGCGGCACGCATCTGCGGACAGGCCAGATCGAGCTCTGCCTTCTCTATGCGGGTTACGCTGAGGCTCTCGTTCGGGACGGGAAATCCGAACGTGGCCTGAGCGCCTTGGATGCTGCTCTTTCCATCGCCAGGACCATCAGGAATCAATGGCTGATTGTCGAATGTCTTGGTTTGAGGGCGCGACTGCTCGCCGAGGCGAAGCCTGGCACCGCCCGCGTCGTTGAGGATCTCGCCGAGATGCACGCGATTTGCGATCAGTTTGGCATTGCTGCCTGGGACGGATCCCGGCTCGCGGTTTAGCAAGGCCGCTCGTGTCGAGACACACCAGTTCACAGGAAACCCGTGTCGCGGGCTCGCCGCGCTTCAACGGGCGCGGCATGCAATCCGGGGCTCCGACCCGGAGCAACGACCTTGACGGGACTTTGCCAAGAAGTACAATCTCGAGCATCGGACGGCTATTTCTGACAGCTCTCGTCGCTACCGGGCGAGCTGCGTCTCGCCGAGCTGCGCATATCTCCACGGATTCTGATTTCGAGAAAACGGGTGGTTTAATTGTAGTTCACGGAGGGTCATGCGATGCGTCGTGTCGCTTTCCTCATTCGCTTTGCGCTGGTCGTCGCCGCAAGTTCGGGAATTGAGACCGCTCTCGGCGATCCGATATATGTCGACCAAGGCCCGACATGGACAGCGGAAGACAGGGCTGACTACTACACGCGCGACCAAGGCTCCCGCTTAATCAACCTCACCTGGCTACGGGCATTGAAAGCGAAGGACGGACAACCGTTCCTCTCGGATGGTCTTACCCGATACGGCTTTCTCCCAAATCCGGACAATAAGGCCAACCTCCCCGTCGGCCTCCACACCACAGGTCCCGCAGAGTCCCAGATGGTCGGGATAACATGCTCCGCGTGTCACACGCGGCAGGTTGAAGTTGGGGGCAAGACGTACCGCATCGACGGCGGTCCGGCGTTTATGGATTTCCAGGAGTTCCTGAGCGACCTGGACAAGGCGGTAGGAGACGTAACCGCCAGCGACACGGCATTCGCTGCATTTGCTGCGGCCGTCTCCCAACCTGCGACACCTTCTGCTGCCGATGTTGCCGCACTACGGCAGAGGGTTGATGCATGGCACCGGCGCGTTCATGCATTCGTGGCCGGTACATTGCCGCCAGTTGGCTGGGGGCCTGGGCGGCTGGACGCCATCGGGATCATCTTCAACCGCATATCCGGCACCGACGTTGGGCCGCCGCCCGATTTTTTGATCCCGGAGAACATGAAGATTGGCGATGCTCCGGTGCGCTATCCTTTCCTGTGGAATTCACCGATGCAGAACCAGACCGACTGGGCCGGTTTTGTGTTGAATGGAAACCGCGTCTTCGCACTAGCCCGGAACACGGGACAGGCTCTCGCATTCGGCAACTTCGAACCAAGGCGCTCGTTCGGCCCGTTCTTCAACTATGCCAACTCCATCAACTTCGATGGACTGAAACGACTTGAGGAATTGCTCCTGAAGATGGGCCCGCCAAAATGGCCATCAGATTGGCCTATCGACTCGAAGCTGGCTAAAGACGGTCAAAAAATCTTCGAGAGGCAGTGCAGCAAGGGGTGTCACGAGAAGAAGGAAGTCCGTGCCCTGCGCGACCTGTTTGTTACGACGTGGGTGACGCCGGTTCAGAACGTCGGCACCGACACACGTCAATTCGACGAGCTTGGTTGGAGGGTGAAGACCGGCGCGCTGAAGGGAGCAGGAATCCCGTTGATCGCCAGGCACCTCGAGGAGGAGGATTATGCCGTCCACATGATGTTCAGTGCAGTCGCCGGAGCGATCCTCGACAATAAGCTGTTTTTGGGGAGCGACGTCGGCTCCGGTGACGGCTTTGGCTCCTCGTTGCCTCCCAACGCCCAAAAGGCGCCGTCCACATCCCTCTCTCTGTCACCGGCTCCGGTCAAGGCGTCCATCGCGCCGCCCAGCAGCGAGCAACCCCCGGGCCAGCCAGAAAGCCTGACGATCGAACCGGGGACGCTTCTTGAGCGGACCCTCAACAGAGGCGAGTATGAAGCTCGCGTGCTGGAGGGAATTTGGGCCGCAGCGCCTTATTTGCACAACGGCTCGGTGCCGACATTGGCGGAATTGCTCGTACCGCCTGCGAAGCGTATGTCACAATTCAAAGTTGGCGCGAGATACGACATCAAAAATGTTGGTCTTGACGTCACACAAGAGGGGCCAAATCGTCCGGTCACCGATTGCAATGACCTCAATTCAGGAAACAGCCGATGCGGGCATGACTATGGCACGCGCTTGAGCGACGACGAAAAGAAGGCACTCCTCGAATATTTGAAGACTCTTTGAGAGCCTCGGCTCTCTCTGCACTAGCCAGGATGTAGTCTGCGCAAGCGCTTTGCGCGAAGGACTGCGATCGACTATGTTCCGCGTTTCCCCGAGAGCCCCATCCGGAACATCGTCATGTCCCCTCCTCCTTCACAACGCTTCCCCGCACCCGACCTCGACACGCTCCCCGACGACATCCGCACGCGCCTGCTCGCCGTGCAGGAGAAGAGCGGCTTCGTGCCGAACGTGTTCCTGACGCTGGCCTACCGGCCCGACGAGTTCCGCGCGTTCTTCGCCTATCACGACGCGCTGATGGAGAAGGACGGCGGCCTCACCAAGGCCGAACGCGAGATGATCGTGGTCGCGACCTCGGCGGCCAACCAGTGCCAGTATTGCGTGATCGCGCACGGCGCGATCCTGCGCATCCGCGCCAAGAACCCGCTGATCGCCGACCAGGTCGCGGTGAACTATCGCAAGGCCGACATCACGCCGCGGCAAAAGGCGATGCTCGATTTCGCGATGAAGGTCTCGGCCGACGCACAGCGCGTCTCCGAGGAGGACTTCGGGGCGCTTGCACCGCACGGCTTCAGCGACGACGACATCTGGGACATCGCCGCGATCTCCGCCTTCTTCGCGCTGTCCAATCGGCTGGCAAACTTCACCGGCATGAGGCCGAACGAGGAGTTTTACCTGATGGGGCGCTTGCCGAAAAAATGACGGAGCTCGACTGGTCCGAAATCCTTGCTCGTCTCGGTGCCGCGACCGTCGCCGCCGGCGCGATCGGCCTCGACCGCGACCTGCACGGCAAGCCGATCGGGCTGAAGACGCTCGGCATCGTCGGGCTCTCCACGGCGACCGTGGTTCTGCTCGCCCTGCAGCTCGCCGAGCCAACCAAGGTCGCCGATGCCACCAGCCGCGTCATCCAGGGCATCCTCACCGGCATCGGCTTTCTCGGTGCCGGCGTCATCGTGCATCAAAGCATAGGATTTCGCGTCCGCGGACTGACCAGCGCCGCCTGTACCTTTCTCGCGGCCTGCATCGGCATCGTCTGCGGCGCCGGACAGTGGAAGATCGTCGCCGTCGCGCTGGCGCTCTCCTTCGTGCTGCTGACGGTGGGCCGCCACATCGAGCGACGGTTGCACCGCGTGCTCGGCGGCAAGGAGGATGCGCACACCGCTGAGACGTCTCCGGACGCGCCGCCGCGGACCTAGCCGGCTGCGCCAGCACGCGGCTCTCACATCCGTCACGTTTTCCGTCGCTGGCTCCAGAAGCTTCCGACACCGACGATGGCGGTGACGAGCAGAACGGCAACGAAGGTCTGGATGATCGTGAAATTCAGGGCATCGCGCGCGACGAACAGCGCGGTGATGGCACCGGCAACGATGAAGAGAATGCGAAAGATTGCGCTCACGGTGATGCCTCCGGGTCAGCATGACTCGGAGCCACCTGCGCCCTCGACATTCAGGCAACACCGGTTCGGCAATCATGCCGACGGACCATAGCGCCCTGCACCGATACGAATTTGCGGTAGGTCAAGTCGCCTGCGCGCCTCAAAGCATTGGCGACTGATGCAGGTAACGGCCGTCGAAATCCGCAAGGTCCAGAAATTTCCGCTCGTCTAGCACCGTGACGCGGCCGCGATGCAGCTCGACGATGCCCTCCTGCCGCAACTGCTTGATCACGCGGTTGGCGTGCACCCCGGTGATTCCCAGGGCTTCGCCGATCTGCTCCTGGGTCAGCGGCATCTCGAAGCCGTTGCCGTCAAGACGCCCGATGACCCGGAGGCGTTCGCGCAGCTCGATCATGACATGGGCAAGCCTTGCGGGCGCGGGACGCTGGCCGACATTGACGATCCATTCGCGAAACATGGCGGCGTCGATCAGCGTGTCTCGCCAGAACATCTCGGCGACGCTTGGACTGCGCTGGTGCAATTTTCGCAGCGTTTCGTGACTGATGAAGCCGAGCGTGCACGGTGTCAGCGTCGACAAATCGTGATCCATCACGTGCAGGAACAGGCTCATCAGGTCGGGGATCTCGCCGGGGATGTGGATAGAGAGGATCTGACGCTTGCCGCTTGGAATCGTCTTGGAACGCGCACAGAAGCCGTCTGCGATCAGGCAGCAATCGGTTGCGCGCTCGCCGTCGCGCACCACGGGCGCCTCCGCCGAATATTGACGAACCGCAATCGGGAGCGCCTCGATCTCCTTCACGTCGTCGTCCGAGATGCCGGAAGATGTACGCAAACGCCTGACAAGCGCAGCACGGATCGTATCGCTAGGCACGCGAGTTAGCTCCGGTTGGTATGAGATGGGACCTGTACTGCAATCCCTGGCGCAGAGGCGCCGCTGCAATGAAAAACCCGCGATCCACGCCCCCGGTTCCAACAAAAGTTAAGGACGCCACTCGCCTCCCCATGGTTGGCTTCGCGCCGGAAAGGTCCAGCCATGACCAAGAAACGCAACCGCACGCGACCGGCCCTGTCACTCCAGGAGCGCCTGAACAGGTTCACGCAGGACGCCCGCTCCGCGGCCAAGAAGCTGCCCGCCGGCACCGAACGCCACACACTCTTGCAGAAGGCGCGCAACGGCGAGGCAGCCGCCGAGATCGAACGCCTTCTGTCCTCACCCGGCCCGCAGGACCAGAAGTGATCGTCCCACCGTTGCGTAGCGGCGACTGCGAGGCGCTACACCGCTAGCGCTGCGCCATCAACTCGAGCGCCGGAGCAAAGCGCTCAGAGAATGTCAGCGTCTTGGCGTGGCGAACTGCAGCAAACGATGCCGAGATTCCTGCTGTGGCGACTGCGAGCAAGGCGATTACGAAAACCAGACGGCGCATTTCGGCCTCCTGTGTGAGCTCGACTACCCACCAGAGATGGGGTGGCTCTGTTTCAGGACGGTTTCATCCCTGCAGAAAATGACTTCGCTCAAGCGGCTGTGATGAGATCCGGCTTCTCGGGCCGCCGCGCCGTAACCAACTAATAATCATCGTCGCTGTCTTGCGACGGTCGCGAGCGGTACCGGGAATTTCACGCCGCCGGCCACGATCATGAATCGCAAGACTGCCGCGATAAGCAGTATTCGCGGGAATGCGGAGTCATCGAGGATTGCTCAAATGAACGTCGTCATCCGGAAGCTCAATGGTCTATGGCACCTCGTCGTCGGCTCGTGCCAGATCCGAACGCCCTTCCTGGCAACCCAGGACCGCGCGTTGGTCGTGAGCTACGCCCGGCGCGTCTACCCCGGCGCCAAGATCTTCCAGCGCGACTGATGCGAGCGGTTGCGCCTAATCGTCATCCGCCGGCCCGCACCAGCCGGGCAGATAGACGGCATCCTTGCTCTTGGCCGCGGACAGGGCCTTCTCGAGCGCCTTGTCGAAATTGGCATCGACTGCCTTGCGCGTCAGTTTCCGGCGCAGAAAGTCGGCCCACAGGAATTCCGAGAACGGCGTGGTATCCTTGGCGAAGCCGCCCATGCGGCGGAGCTCGCCGGCAAGGCTTCGGAACGGATCGTCCTTGAGATCGACGACCGATTTCGGCAGATCGCGGAACGGCCGCCGTTCGCCCTTGGAATCGTAAGGATAGACCCAGCGCTTGTTGTCCATCACGCCCCAGAAAGCCTCGCGCTCGACCATTCTGAGGTCGCCGACCACGGTCACCAGCACTTCCTTGACGCCCTCGTCGTGCAATGCGCGGCCGAGATGATGATGGTCGATCACGTAGTAGCGCTGGTCCGGTCCGTAGACGACGGGGATCATGTGATTGCCGAGCAGGTCGGCCTGCTTCTTCTTGTCGTGCTCGCGCCAGCGCTTGCGCTTCTCCTTGACCTCGCGCATGCCGACCGTCATCTGCGTCGGCCGGAGCGACAGGATCGGCACCGGATGCACTCTCGGTTCGCGCGCGTTGGTGGTGGTCATGATGAAGGCCCCTCACATGGTTGCAACCGGTGGTCCAGTTCCCTTGATTATGCCATGGGCCGCGCGGTGGCAAAATGCGTT
Source organism: Bradyrhizobium sp. P3_C3 (assembly GCF_056402655.1). Lineage (NCBI taxonomy): Bacteria > Pseudomonadati > Pseudomonadota > Alphaproteobacteria > Hyphomicrobiales > Nitrobacteraceae > Bradyrhizobium > Bradyrhizobium sp. P3_C3. The sequence continues at coordinate 10,836 of NZ_JBFUGY010000044.1, forward strand.
CGATCCGGCCGCGGAGATCACAAGCAGATGTTCACGGGAGCCGGCGATGCGTGCTTCGGGGTCGTTGCTGCAACGCACCCCCCGCTTCCTGTCACCGACCTGACAGCCGCCGCCGCGTTCGCTCGCGAGCCGTTCCGGAAAGATGCCATGCAAGATAGTGCGAAAGCGCAATGCACGTGCGCGTTGAGAAGATTTTCTGCAAGGCATTCACGACGTATGCTATCTAAAAACCGCTGCTTCGGAGTGATCCCCTCACCATGAAAACACAGCGGCCCATCAGCTCGGATGACGAGCACCGGGTGCTCCAGTTCAGGCCGCGCAACGCGTCTCCCCCGCCGGTCCAACGGGGCAGCGGTACCGTGCAGCCGCTGCGCGTCGCGCCCGAGCCGCTCGACCTGTCGCGCTACGAGAAGCCCCGCCCGGAACCGGACAATTTCCGCCACCGCATGCTCGCCAATATTGCGGCGCTCGCCTTCACCATCGCGCTGACCGCGATCGGGATCTGGCTCGCGGTGAGCATTGCCGACCTGCGTCGCACCCAGGATTGCGTGCTGATGGGCCGCCGCGACTGCGCCAAGATCACGACGCCCCATATCTAGGCACCCCCCGGGTGAAAAGGCCGCCGACGGCATCCCCAGCCCTGTCGCCGGGGCCGCCCGGCTCCATTGAACTCAGGGCGGCGCTCCGATATACGGGCTTTCGACCCGGCCAGAGGGGGGGTTGAGGGCGTCATCGGGGCGCGATGCCCACCCACCGTTCCACTCTGGAACCTCAGACAAATATCAGCAATATATCAAAGGCTTAGTGATGTCCTCCACATTCGATCAGGTCGCTACGATCATCGCTGAAACCTGCGACATCCCGCGCGACACGATCACGCCGGATAGCCACGCCATCGATGACCTCGGCATCGACAGCCTCGATTTCCTGGACATCGCGTTCGCGATCGACAAGCAGTTCGGCATCAAGCTGCCGCTGGAAAAGTGGACCCAGGAGGTCAACGACGGCAAGGCGACCACCGAGCAGTATTTCGTGCTGAAAAATCTGTGCGCCCGCATCGACGAACTGGTTGCGGCCAAGGGCGCGAGCGCCTAAGCGCGCGGTCATGCAACTCGAATACTTCCACATGATCGATCGCGTCGTCGACCTCAACGTCGACGCGAAGACGATTGTCGTCGAAGCCCTGGTCCCCAAGGAGAGCACGATCTTCGAGGGGCACTTCCCGGGCTATCCCCTGATGCCCGGCGTGCTCCTGATCGAATCGATGGCCCAGGCCTCGGGCTGGCTTCAGCTCGGCGTGCTCAAGTTCGAGCGCATGCCGATCCTGGCCGCCGTCAAGGAGGCCAAGGTCCGCGGCTCGGTCTTCCCCGGCGATCTCATGACCATCGAGGCGACCCTGTCGCATCAGGGCTCGGGCTATGCGGTGACCGAGGCCAAGATCAAGGTCGGCGGTAAGCTGCGCGCGAATTCGACGCTCACCTTCACGCAGATCCCCTTCCCCAATGCGGATATGCGCGGCTTCATGGACGCGGTCGCCAAACGCGTCGGCTTCCCGCAACAGGCCGGATCGCCATGACTGACACTGCTTCGAAGCCCGGCCAGACGGAAGTCTGGATCACCGGCATTGGCCTTGCCACCTCGCTCGGCGAAGGCCTGGACGCCAACTGGGCCGCGCTTCAGGACAAGCGCATCAATGTCGACGAGAAGGGCTTTGCGCCCTGCATCGTGCATCCCCTGATGCCTGTGACCTTCGACAGCCAGATCCCGAAGAAGGGCGACCAGCGCCAGATGGAAGCCTGGCAGCGCATCGGCACCTATGCCGCGGGCCTTGCGCTCGATTCCGCCGGGATCAAGGGCAACAAGGACATCCTGTCGAAGATCGACATGGTGGTGGCCGCCGGCGGCGGCGAGCGCGACCTCAATGTCGACTCCGGCGTGCTCACGGCCGAGGTCAAGGGCGCCAATGCGCCCGGCTTCCTCAACGAACGGCTGATGAGCGATCTCAGGCCGACGCTGTTCCTGGCCCAGCTCTCGAACCTGCTCGCCGGCAACATCGCCATCGTGCACGGTCTCGGCGGCACCTCGCGCACTTTCATGGGCGAAGAGGTCGCGGGTGCCGATGCGGCGCGCATTGCGCTCGCGCGCATCGCCTCGGGCGAGAGCGACATCGCGCTGATCGGCGGCTCCCACAATGGCGAGCGCAAAGACCTGATGGTCCTCTACGAATTCGGCGACTTCAACCTGAAAGACAAGTTTGCTCCGGTGTGGGCGCGCAAGGATCACCCCGGTTTCGCGTTGGGATCTGCCGGCGCGTTCCTGGTGCTGGAATCGAAGGCGCACGCAGAAGCGCGCGGCGCAAAGCCGTTCGCAAAGCTGTCGAGCGTCGTTGCCGACCTCGCCCGGCGCAAGCAACCCGGCGACACGGCCGCGACGCTGGAGAAGCTTTGGGAAAAGCTGCCCAGGCGCGAGGGCAAGGGCGCGATCATATCGGGCGCGACCGGCGCGGAGCCCGCGACGTCAGAGGAGCGCGGCTTCCTGAAGGGCCATGCTGACTTCCCGGTGCGTTCGACCGGCACGATGTTCGGCCACGCCATGGAAACGCAATTCCCGCTTGGCATCGCGCTCGCGGCGCTGTCGATCTCGCGCGGTGCGCTGTTCCCGCCGAACGATTCCACCGGGACCGAGATTGAAATGCAGGGCGCGCCCACCCAGATTGTGGTGGTGGGGGCCGGACACTGGCGCGGCGAGGGCATGGCTCTGGTCGAGGCCGTAAGCTGAAGCGCGTCGCGCTTTGGCGGATGCTCTAGCTCAATCGGGGGATCGACATGACTGCACCACGCGACAAACTCGGGCGTCCCGTCGTCGTCGTCACCGGCATGGGCATCATGACCTCGCTCGGCAACGGCAAGGCCGACAATTGGGCGAAGCTCGTGGCCGGCGAATCCGGCATCCGCACCATCACGCGCTTTCCGGTCGACGGCCTGAGGACGACGATGGCCGGCACGGTCGATTTCGTCAGCGTCGATCCGTTCTCCTCCACCGGCCTGTCCGAGCGGATGGCTGAGCTCGTCACGCAGGAAGCGCTCGCGCAGGCCGGCATCGGCGCCAAGGCCGATTTCCCCGGTCCGCTCTTCCTTGCGGTTGCACCGGTCGAAGTCGAGTGGCCGCAGCGCCGTGAGCTCGGCCGTGCCGTCGGCGCGCAGGATATCACCTATGACGATCTGCTGCGCATCTCCGGCGGCGGCAAGTACAGCGCCTATCACCACCGCTTCATGTTCGGCTCGGTAGCAGCTTATCTCGCCGAGACCTTCGGCACCAAGGGCTCGCCGATCTCGCTGTCGACGGCCTGCGCCTCGGGCGCGACCTCGATCCAGCTCGGCGTCGAGGCGATCCGCCGCGGCGAGACCGATGCCGCGCTGTGCGTGGCAACCGACGGCACCGTGAACCCCGAAGCTCTCGTGCGGTTCTCGCTGCTCTCGGCGCTGTCGACCCAGAACGATCCGCCGCAGGCGGCCTCCCGCCCCTTCTCCAAGAACCGCGACGGTTTTGTCATGGCCGAAGGCGCCGGCGCCCTCGTGCTGGAAAGCTACGAAGCAGCGACCGCGCGCGGCGCAAAAATTCTCGGCGTGATCGCCGGCTGCGGCGAGCTCACCGATTCCTTCCACCGCACCCGCTCTTCGCCTGATGGCAAGCCGATCATCGGCTGCATGAACAAGACGCTGGCCGATGCCGGCATGACGCCGGACCAGATCGACCACATCAACGCGCACGGCACCGCGACGCCCGAGAACGACAAGATGGAGTTCAACACGACATCGGCCGTGTTCGGCGATCTCGCGCAGAAGATCCCGGTGACCTCCAACAAGTCGATGGTCGGCCACACCATCTCGGCCGCGGGCGCGGTCGAAGCGATCTTCTCGCTGCTCACCCTCGAGCATCAGCGCATTCCGCCGACGATCAACTACGACAATCCGGATCCCACGATCCTGTTCGACGTCGTCGGCAACAAGGCGCGCGATGCCCGCGTCACCGCGGTCATGTCGAACTCGTTCGGCTTCGGCGGCCAGAACGCCTCGCTGATCCTGACCCGCGAACCGGCCTGACCGGACGCATGGCGCTGTTACCTGCGAGCATCAAGGCCCGCGCGCGGGAGGCTGCCAAGTCGCTCGGCGGAAGCCTGATCGGGGCCACCACCGTCGGCATGCTGCGCACCACGCGCTATTTCGATCCGGCCAAGACCTCGGACTTCTTCTCCCGCGTGGTGAAGACGATCGGCCCGCGCCTGCGCGAGCACCGCATCGGCCGCGCCAACCTCACCGCGGCATTTCCGGAGAAGTCGCCGGAAGAAATCGAACAGATTTTGATGGGCGTGTGGGACAATCTCGGCCGCGTCGGCGCCGAATTCGCCCATATGGACCAAGTCTGGGATTACGACCGCGATCATCCGGAAAAGAGCCGGATCGAATTGCCGGCGCGCAGCATCGAGCTGTTCGACCAGATCCGCGACGACGGCAAGCCGGCGCTGATCTTTGCAGCCCATCTCGCCAATTGGGAATTGCCGGCGCTTGCCGCCGTCTCGCACGGGCTGGACGCCGCGATCCTCTATCGCCGACCCAACATCGCCTCAGCCGACCGCATCATCCAGGAGATGCGCCAGGTCAACATGGGCACGCTGATCCCCGCGGGGCGCGATGCGCCGCTGCGGCTCGCGCAGGCGCTGCAGGACGGCAAGCACGTCGCCATGCTGATCGACCAGTACCTGACCGGCGGCGTCGAGGTCACCTTCTTCGGCCGCAAGACCCGCGCCAACCCGATGCTGGCCCGCCTGCTCCGCCAGGTCGAATGCCCGATCCACGGCGTCCGCATCATCCGCCTGCCCGGCAACCGTTTCCGCGGCGAGCTGACCGAGGAGATCAAGCCGGTGCGCGACGCCGACGGCAAGATCGACATCCAGGGCACGACGCAGGCGATCACGAGCGTGGTGGAAAGCTGGGTGCGCGAGCATCCCGAGCAGTGGCTGTGGCTGCATAGAAGGTGGCGGTAGCGAGCCGTCAAACGGCTAACGCGGCTACCTATTCCTCATCCTGAGGAGCGCGGAATGCGCGTCTCGAAGGATGCAGGCCCGGCCGGTGGCCTCGCCCTTCGAGACGCGCGCGAAGAGCGCGCTCCTCAGAGTAAGGATCTGGCCTTCTCTCTACCGAAAGACTTCGTCCCAAACAAAAAGGCCCCGGCGCATGACCGGGGCCTTCGCGTTCAAGCTCTCGAACCGTTCAGTACTTCGCGACCACCGGTCCACCGAACGTGTAGTTCACGCGCACCGTGCCGATGTCGATGTCCTGGCTGATGCGGTGGGTGCTTGGCGGCGCGGCGAAGGGGGCAATGGTGTTCGTGGTCACGTCCCGGCTGCCCATGAACAGATGATCGTATTCGACAGCGACAGACCAGCCCGGCGCGAAGCCGAACTCGATTCCCGCTCCCACGGTCCCTCCCCAACGCGTCTCGGAGCCGACGGCACCGGTCTGGCCGGCGACGACGGCGAAGAACGGCGCGAGAGCGGCCGCGCCGGCCGGCGTCACCGTGAGCGAGTATTTGTCGTGAACGACGGCAGCACCGCCCTTGGCATAGAGCAGCACGTTGTTGAAGGCGTATCCGACCTGCCCCGTGAACAGGCCGAAGGCGTCGACTTTGGTGACGTCGTTGAGGAGAGAGGTGGTACCAAAGACGGCATACTGGCTCGCATTGCTGCCCCTAAAATCGGCCCAGTTGCCCTGCGCCTCCAGGCCGAACACCCAGTTGGTCGCCTGCCAGCGATAGCCGATCTGTCCACCGACGGTGGCGCCTGTCGCGTTGTGGCACCCCTCGGGAACTGACGGCACGATCGGGAAGCCGGAATCGTTGAAGATGTCCCAGCAGGTGTGCGCAGAACCGCCGCCACCGTTGATACCGAGATAGAGACCGCCCCAATTGTAGACCGGCGCCACGACAGGAGCCTTGGTGTAACGCGGGGCCATGTCAGCCGCCGACGCAGCGGTGACGAACAGCAACGAGCCGGCCGCAGCCAGAACAACTTTCTTCATTGGGGCAATTCCTATGAACGAATATATTCCGGTTCCATACACCGGAACCGCGCCGGACGCTGTCACCCCAAGGACACATCCGGATACCATCGCAACGACGTCAGGTTGTATGCGCAATCTGAGAAGACCGGCCGCAGATCGGCACCGCGCGCGTTGCTTCAGGTCATTGCGTCCGCGCGTCGATGAAGCCAGGCGTCATCGCGACTTAAGCACCGCCACCGCCGGCGACCCGCAGGTGACGCTTCTACTGTGCATGGGGTTGTTTTGCAGATTTTGGCTTCCGGGCGGTTCCCAGAGCGACTACCGCCCCGTCTTCACCTTTGTCCACAGCCGGTTGATGATCCGCTGCGTCGCAGGCTCACGCGCCGTGATGACGAACAGTTTTGCGAGCGTCGCCTCGTCCGGATAGATGTTCTTGTCGTTCAGAATCTTCGGGTCGACCAGCTTCTGGCTGGCGAGGTTGCCATTGGCGTAGGACAGGAAGTCCGAGTTCTTCGCGGCGACATCAGGACGGTAGAGATAGTTGATCAGCTCGTAGGCTTCCTTGACGTTCTTGGCATCCGCGGGGATCGCGAGATTGTCGAAGAACATCTGCGCGCCCTCTTTGGGAATCGCGTAGCCGATCTCGATGCCGCTTTTGGCTTCAGCCGCGCGGGCGCGGGCCTGCATGATGTCGCCGGACCAGCCGACCACGAAGCAGATCTCGCCGGTGGCGAGCGCGCTGAGATATTCGGACGAGTGAAACTTGCGCACGGAAGGGCGGACCTTCGCGACGATTTCGGCGGCCTTCTCGAGGTCGGCCTGCTTGGTCGAGTTCGGATCGAGTCCGAGATAGTTCAGCGCCGCCGGAAAAATGTCGTCGGCGGAGTCGAGCATGTGGACGCCGCAATCTCTGAACTTCGCCAAATTCTCCGGCTTGAAGACGATGTCCCAGCTGTCGATCTTCGCGTCGGGCCCGAGGATCTGCTTCACTTTGGCGACGTTGTAGCCGATGCCCGTCGTGCCCCACATGTAGTTGGCGGCGTAGACATTGCCGGGGTCGTAAATGCCAAGGCGCTCGGTCACCACCGGCCAGGCATTGGAGAGGTTCGGCAGCTTCGACTTGTCGAGCTTCTGGAAGATATTGGCCTTGATCTGGCGCTGGAGGAAATAGGCCGTGGGCACCACGACGTCGTAGCCGGACTTGCCGGCCATCAGGCGCGTCTCCAGCGTCTCGTTGGCATCGAACGTGTCGTAGACCACCTTGATGCCGGTCTCCTTGGTGAAGGCCTCAAGGACGTCAGGCGCCATGTAGTTGGACCAGTTGTAGAAGTTGACGACCCGCTCCTCGGCCCCTGCGGGGGCGGAAAGCAACGTCAGCGCCGCGGCGATTGCAAAACCAAGGCAACGCCTGGAGCGGCCGACGTTCGTCATCTTTCCTACCTCTTGCGTCCGCGCACCGCGTCCGACAACCGCTCCAGCGCGGTGTCGAGCGTCTCGTCCTTCTTGGCAAAGCAGAAGCGGACCACGGAGGTCACCGCGTCCTGCTCGTAGAAGGCCGACACCGGGATCGCCGCGACCTTGTAGTCTTTCACGATCCGCCAGCAGAACTCGGTATCGCTCTCGTTGAGCCCGAGCGGCGACAGGTCGACGGTGAGGAAGTAGGTGCCCTGCGACTTCAGCACTGGGAAGCCGAGGCTCTCCAGTCCCCTGGTCAGGCGGTCCCTGCTCCGCGTCAAATCCTTCCGCATCGACAGGAAGTAGTCGTCGGACTTGCCGAGCCCATAGGCGACGGCGGCCTGGAGGTTCGGTGCGGTGGTGAAGGTCAGGAACTGGTGCACCTTGGCGGCCACCCGCAGCAGCGGCGGCGCGGCGCAGACGAAGCCGATCTTCCAGCCGGTCAGCGAGAATATCTTTCCGGCCGAACCGACCTTGATGGTGCGATCGCGCATGCCGGGGATGGTGATCAGCGGGATGTGCTTGTGCTCGTCGAAGGTGACGTGCTCCCAGACCTCGTCGCAGATCGCGATGACGTCGAACTCCTGGCAGTAGCGGGCGAGCAGCTCGAGGTCCTCGCGCGGATAGACCACCGCGGACGGATTCAGGGGATTGTTGAAGAGCACCGCCTTGGTCTTTGAATTGAAGACGCTTTTCAGCATGTCCTCATTCAACCGCCAGTGCGGCGGCTCGAGGCGGACCAGGCGCGGAATGCCGCCGGCCTGGCGGATGATCGGCAGGTAGGAATCATAGACCGGCTGGAAGCAGACCACCTCGTCGCCGGGCTGGACCACCGCAAGGATCKCCGAGGTCAGCGCCTCGGTGCCGCCGGAGGTCACCATCACCTCGCTCATCGGATCGAGCTTGAGGCCGTGCCAGTGGCCGTAATGAGTCGCGATCGCCTGGCGCAGCTCCGGCAGGCCCATCATCGACGGGTACTGGTTGTAGCCGTTCAACGAGGCATCGGCCGCGGCGCGGCGAATGTCCTCTGGCCCGGGATCGTCGGGAAAGCCCTGGCCGAGATTGATGGCGTTGTTGTCGCGCGCGGCCTGCGACATCGCCTCGAAGATGGTGACGGGAAGGTCGGCAAAGACCTTGTTCAGCGAGGAGCTCTTGGTCGTCATCGCGAGGTCAGCCACCGACCTTGCTGGGAAGACCCGCCGCCTTCCACCCCAGCATGCCGCCGGCCAGATGCTTGTCATAAGGCAGGCCCGCCGCCTGCGCCGCGAGCGAGGCCGTCACCGAGCGTTTCCCGGAGCGGCAGGCGAACACGACCTCTTTTCCTTGCGGATCGGGGATCGCCTTGGGATCGAAGGTCGAGAGCGGCACGACAACGCCGTAAGGATAGGCCTCGGCGTCGACCTCGTTCGGCTCGCGCACGTCGACAAGGAGATAGCGTCCTTCCGCGACACCCTTGGAGACCTCGTCCGGGGTCAGATCCTGTACCTGATTCGCCACATCATCCTCCAACGTCCGAGCCTGCGCCGGGGCGATCCCGGCGGGCGGCAACCTCGCCTCTCGGCAGCCGAAAATCAAGCGCTACAAAGGCTTGAGCTGCATGCCGCAAGTTAAAGCTAAATCGCAGCGACTTGAAGTGCGGCTTTCAGGATGCCTGAAACTCCTGCTTCGCATCCCACCACGCGCTCGGTGTCATTCCCCGCGAAGGCGGGGAATCCAGTACGCCGCGGCCTATCGATTCAACCACAACTGTCTCGGAGTACTGGGTCGCCCGGTCAAGCCGGGCGACGACGGCGGTGGGGCTAGATCGTGACCTGGGTGCCGACCTCGACCACGCGGCCGGAGGGGATCTGGAAATAGTCGGTGGCGTCGTTGGCGGAGCGGCTGAGCGAGATGAACAGCCGGTCCTGCCAGCGCGGCATTCCGGAATGGGCGGCGGGCTTGAGCGCCCGGCGCGACAGGAAGAACGAGGTCGACATGATGTCGAACTGCCAGCCGAGCTTGCGGGCGATCGCCAGCGCCTTCGGCACATTGGGCGATTCCATGAAGCCGAACTTCAGCGTCACCTTGGAGAAGGTCGGTGAGATCTGCTCCAGCCTCACGCGCTCGGCTGGATCGATCCGCGGGGTCTGCGCGGTCTCGATGGTGAGAATGACATTCTTCTCGTGCAGCACTTTGTAGTGTTTCAGACTATGCATCAGCGCGGTCGGGGCGCTGAGCGGGTCCGAGGTCAGGAACACTGCGGTGCCGGGCACGCGCTGCGGCGGCCGCTTCTCCAGCATCGCCACGAGGTCGGCGAGCGGGAATTCGAGCTTGCGCGACTTCTCGAACAGCAGCCGGCTGCCGCGCCGCCACGTGTACATCAGGATGATCATGAGCGCGCCGAGCGCGAGCGGCACCCAGCCGCCCTCGAACACCTTGAGCAGGTTGGCGGCGAGGAAGGTCAGGTCGAGGAACAGGAACGGCACGATCAGGGCGGCGGCAGCGAACGGCGACCACTTCCAGACCTTCCAGATCACGACGAAACCCATCATCGCCGTGACCACCATGGTCCCGGTGACCGAGATGCCATAGGCCGATGCCAGCGCGCTGGAGGAACGGAACAGCAGCACCAGCAGCACCACCGCGACCAGCAGAAGCTGGTTGATGCGCGGGATGAAGATCTGGCCCGAATGGGCTTCAGAGGTATGGCGAATTTCGAAGCGCGGCAGCAACCCGAGCTGAATCGCCTGGCGCGTCAGCGAATAGGCACCGGTGATGACGGCCTGGCTCGCGATCACCGTCGCGGCGGTGGCGAGAACGACCATGCAGCCGCGGAAGAAGCCTTGCGGGAACAGCTGGAAGAACGGGCTCACGATCGCGCCGGGATCGCCGAGGACGAGAGCGCCCTGCCCCAGGTAGTTCAGCGCCAGCGACGGCAGCACGATGAACAGCCAAGCGGTCTGGATCGGCCGCTTGCCGAAATGGCCGAGGTCGGCATAGAGCGCCTCGGCACCGGTGACCGCCAGGAACACGGCGCCCAGCGTCACGAAGCCAATGATGCCGTGGTGGAACATGAAGGACACGGCGTAGAGCGGGTTCAGCGCGAACAGCACCTGCGGCTGCTCGATGATCGGGTGGATTGCCGCGATCGCGATCACCGCGAACCAAACGCACATCACGGGACCAAAGAACGCGGCGACGCGGGCGGTGCCGCGCGACTGCACGGCGAACAGGCCGACCAGGATGATCACGGTCAACGGAACGATGTAGGGCTCGAAGTGCAGGGTGACGTCCTTCATGCCTTCGATGGCCGACAGCACCGAAAGCGCCGGCGTGATCACGGCGTCGCCGTAGAACAGGGCGCCGGAAATGATGCCGAGCAGGACGATGGTCGCCCCGCCGGTGCCGACCGCGCGCTGGGCCAGCGCCATCAGCGCCAGCGTGCCGCCCTCGCCATTGTTGTCGGCGCGGAGCAGGATCACGACGTATTTGAGCGTCACCACGACGATGAGCGCCCACAGGATCAGCGAGAGCACGCCGAGCACGGCCGCCGGCGTCGGCACCCCCTCCGCGCCCGAGGCGGCCATCACCGCCTCGCGGAACGCGTAGAGCGGGCTGGTGCCGATATCACCGTAGACGACGCCGATGCTGCCGAGCGTCAGCGCACCGAAACGGGCGGTGGTGTGGGCTTCGCCATGCCCATTGGCCGCCGCCGTTTCCGGGGCGGAAATCGCTACGTCACTTGTCATGGGAGAGCCCAGTGGCCTCTAGAATGCTTCACTGCACAACGGCGGAAGAGCGCGCGGCTTATAGTCCTGCGCTGTCGGCATAGCCTAGCCCGATTTTGGGCCCTTGCCATGCGAAATTTGCATGACTTGGCCAATTGCGTTCAGATGGTGACTTGGGTGCCGACTTCAACCACCCGCCCGGTCGGAATCTGGAAATAGTCGGTGGCGTCGTTGGCGGACCGGCTCAGCGCGATGAAGAGATGGTCCTGCCACAGCGGCATGCCCGACTGCGCCGAGGCCTTGAGCGACCTTCGCGACACGAAGAACGAGGTCGACATGATGTCGAACTGCCAGCCCTGCTTGCGGGCGATCGCCAGCGCTTTCGGCACGTTCGGCTGCTCCATGTAGCCGAAGCGCAGCCTGACCTTGGAGAACTTGTCGCTGATCTTCTCCATGCGGAACCGCTCGGACAGTTCGACCCGCGGCGTGTGCGCGGTCTCGATGGTCAGGACCACGTTGTGCTCATGCAGCACCTTGTTGTGCTTGAGATTATGCAACAGCGCGGTCGGCACGAAGGCGGGATCGCTGGTGAGGAACACCGCGGTGCCCTTGACGATGTGCGGCGGGCGTTTTTCGAGGCTGCGGATCAGGTCGTCGAGCGGCACCTCGATCCGGCGCGTCTTCTGGAGCAGGATGCCGGTTCCCTTGCGCCAGGTCCAGATGGTCCCGGCCATGACCGCGCCGAACAGCAGCGGCACCCAGGCGCCCTCGAGCAGCTTGAGCAGATTGGCGCTGAAGAAGCTGATGTCGACCACGACGAAGGGCACGATCACCGCCGCAGCCGTCGCAGCGCGCCAGTTCCACAGTTTCCAGATCACGACGAAGCCCATGACGCCGTCGGCGACCATGGTGGTGGAGACCGCGATGCCGTAGGCCGAAGCCAGATTGCTGGGGGTGTGGAACAACAGCACCAGCAGCATCACGCCGATCAGCAGCAGCCGGTTCACACGCGGCAGATAGATCTGGCCGGCATGGGTCTCGGAGGTGTAGCGCACCTCGAAGCGCGGTAGGAGGCCAAGCTGCACCGCCTGATAGACCAGCGAATAGGCGCCGGTGATCACGGCTTGGCTCGCGATCACGGTCGCCGCGGTCGCAAGTCCGACCAGCGGCAGCACCAGACTCTCGGGCACCATGCGATAGAACGAATGCTCGATCGCGCTGGGGTCGGACAGCACCAGCGCGCCCTGCCCGAAATAGTTGATCAGGAGCGCGGGCAGCACGAAGAACATCCAGGCCGACTGGATCGGCTTGCGGCCGAAATGGCCGAGATCGGCGTAGAGCGCCTCGCCGCCCGTCACCGCCAGGAACACGGCGCCGAGCGTGACCAGACCGATCGTGCCGTGCGACAGCAGGAATTGCAGCGCGTAATAGGGATTGATGGCCGCCAGCACCGACGGATCGTCGGCGATGTGCACGGCGCCCATCACCGCAAGAACGGTGAACCAGATCACCATCACCGGCCCGAAGGCCGAGGCCACCAGCGCCGTCCCCTTGCTCTGGACCGCGAACAGCAACACCAGGATGATGACGGTGAGCGGTACGACATAGTGGTCGAAGGCGGGGGTCACGAGCTTCAGACCCTCGACCGCCGACAGCACCGAGATGGCCGGCGTGATCATGGAATCGCCGATGAACATCGAGGCGCCGACCACGCCGAGCGCGAGCAGGAACCAACTTCGCCGCCCGAGCGCGCGCTGGCCGAGTGCCATCAGCGAGAGCGTGCCGCCCTCCCCGTTATTGTCGGCGCGCAGCAGGAGCAGGACGTATTTGGCGGTGACGACGATAAAGAGCGCCCAGAGAATCAGCGAGAGCACACCGAGCACCATGACCCGCGAGACCGGCTCGCCATGGGCCGCGCCCCTGACCGCCTCGTGGAATGCGTACAGCGGCGAGGTGCCGATATCGCCGAAGACAACGCCGATGCTTCCGAGCGTCAGGCCCCAGAAACCCGAGGTGACCGGCCCGTCCTGAGCGTCGGTCGATGTGATGCTCGCCGTCATGTGAGATGAGAAACGCTTCTTCCCGAGAATTGATCCGGCGCCTTTTGACCGTTCCGGCGCGCCTGTCAATCGGCACACCACCATAGCAGCCGCCGGGGCGGATGCTGTGACGGCGCAGCAACGATCGTTGTTAGCGCGACGACATGCCTCAGGTAAGATGGTAGCGCAAGTGCCTGGAGCCTTCCGCTCCGCGGGAAGCGGAACGGGCCTCGAGATTCCGGGTTTGATGTGCTTTCCTCAGGCGAAACCAGCGGCCGCTTCGCGCGAAACGCTCTACGGCTTCAAATTCGGCGGCAGCGGCGGATCCTCGCGCATCAGCGTGATCGTCACCCGCCGGTTGGCCGCGAGCGAGGGATCGTCCGGAAACAGCGGCTGGGTGTCCGCCTTGCCGGCGACGGCGAAGATGTGAGACGGCGGCAGGCCCTCGCGTTCGAGGATCTGACGCACGGCATTGGCGCGATCGGCCGACAGGTCGAAGGCGCCATAGTCGCTGCGGGTCGGCACGAATCCGGCCGCGGTGTGGCCGGCGATGGAGACACGGAGCGGCGTCGCCTTCAGCGGGATCGCGAGCTTCTCGATCAGGCGGCGGGTGCGGTCATACGGCACCTTGGAGCCGTCGGCGAACATCGAGCGGCCATCCTGGTCGACGATCTCCAGGTTGAGCCCCTGCTTGGTCTCCTCGAACATGATGTGCTTGGACATCTCGGTCAGTTCCGGCATGTCCTGCAACGCCTGGCGCAGCGAGGCCGCGGCGAGCGCAAAATTGCGGTCGACCTTGATCTTCGCGCCCGACGTGCGGTCGCGGTCCTCCTGATCCGGCGTCGGCGTGTTGGAGGCGTCCTCGGGCTGGATGTGGTCGACGTTCTTCAGCCGCGGGCGGGTCGGCAGGCCGTCGGACTCGACGATGCCGGCGTAGCGCGCTTCGCTCTGCACGCCGAATGCGTCGCGCATGGAGCCGGCGACGATCTTCAGCTTGTTGGCGTCCTGGGTCGAGAACGCGACGAGCATCACGAAGAAGCTCATCATCAGGCCCATCAGGTCGGCGAAGGTCACGAACCAGCCGTGACCGCCACCGTGAGCATCGCCGCGCTTCTTCTTGGCCATCTCTCGAGATCCCGGGCGGCGGCTTTACGCCGGCACCGGCTCGCCCTCGGCGTGACGATGCTTCTCCGGCAAATAGGCCAGCAGCATTTCGCGCACGAGCGTCGGGCTCTTGGAGTCGCGGATCATCAGGATGCCGTCGATGATCAGCGTGCGGTTGGTTTCCTCGTCGAGCAGCTTGCCGTGCAGCTTGTCGGCGATCGGCAGACAGAACAGGTTCGCGACGAGCGCACCGTACAGGGTTGCGAGCAGCGCGGTCGCCATGAACGGGCCGAGCTTGGAGGGATCGGTCATGTTGGCGAACATCTGCACCATGCCGATCAGGGTGCCGATCATGCCGAAGGCCGGAGCGCAGTCGCCGATGGCGCGGTAGATCTTGCTGCCTTCGTCGAGGTGCATGAGGAAGTTGTCGCGGTCGCGCTCGAGATTGTCGCGGATGAAGTCGAGGTCGTAGCCGTCGGCGACGTAGCGGATGCCCTTGGCCAGGAACGGCTCGTCGGTCTCGACCTTTTCGAGGCCGACCGGGCCCTGCTTGCGGGCGATCTCGGCGATGCGGGCGAGCTCGTCGACGAGGTCGTGCGCCGACAGGCGGCTCATGGTGAAAGCGAACTTGGCGCCGAGCGGAAGGCCGTGCAGGAGCGCGCTGAGCGGAAAGCGGATCATGGTAGCCGAGACCGAGCCGCCGAAGATGATGATCATGGCATGTTCGGAGATGAACATGTGGAGGTCGCCGCCCATGAAGATCATCGCCGTAATGACGATGATGCCCGCAATGAGCCCGACGCTCGTCATGATATCCATGGGACACTCCAACGCGAACGCAACAACGGCCGTCCTGGCCGCTGGCGCGGCCCAACCCCGAACCGCATCGGAAACCCTAGAGTGCCCCCCTTAAAGCCGCGTAAAGGTTAAGTTGAGCCGGGGGGCCAGACCGGCGCAGCGCGCTGACAGGGCGCCGGCTTTGCCCGCGACCGGCAGGAATCTAAACACTTCGCTAACCATGATTGCGGGGCGCCAGGACGGCAGCTCAGGACGAAAGCCCGGTCAGCTCGAGGCTGAGTGCGCGCAGGCGCCTGCGCGCGCCGGCATCGTAGGCCTGCGGATTGGCGCGCGTCTCGTTCATGCCGTTGAAGAACAGCCCGCTCTTGCCGGCGACATCGTCGCCTTCGACGAGGTGCAGGATCGCCGCACCGCCCTGCTCCACGGTCGAGATCGGCCTGATGCCGCCGGCGCGCACCATCGTGGTGTTCATGTAGGTCGCCGGATGCAGCGCGTTGACGGTGATGCCCATGCGCTTCAATTCCTCCGCGAAGTCGATGGTGAACATGATCTGCGCGAGCTTGCTCTGGGCGTAGGCGCGCGAGCCGCTGTAGCCCTTGCCGATCATGACGTCGTCGAAATCGATCGGATGCTGACCGAGGGAGGCAACATTGACGACGCGCGAAGGTGCTGCGGACGTCAACAGCGGCAGCAGCATGTGCGCAAGCAGGAAGCCCGAGAGGTAATTCACCGCAAAGCGCAGTTCGTAGCCGTCGGGACTCTCCTGACGTTGCGGTCCGTCGTTCTGCGAGCCGATGCCGGCGTTGCTGACGAAGACATCGAGACGCTGGTGATCGCGGAGGACGGCCGCGGCGAGCTCTCGCGTGCCTGACATCGACGACAAGTCGGCTTGGTAGAATGTCGGCGCAGCGTGGCCCGCCTGCACGATCTGGTCGATCAGCGCTTTCGCGCGCACGGCATTGCGGCCGTGGATCAGGACCCTCGCACCTGCTTCGGCCAGCCGGCGCGCGACGTGGCGGCCGACGCCGTCCGTCGAACCCGTGATCAGGACGGTTTTGCCAGTCATCTTCATTGAGCGTCCTCCGACTGCGGCCCTGCGCCACATCCGCGACGAGAGATCATGCAGTATTGTATCGCCGGGCGGCATGCTCCATCGCAGGAGCCGTTTTGCCATGTTGACGCTGTTCGGTCTTCTCACCGCGCTGCCCGCGGTACTGGCGCTCCACCTGCTCGAGCCAGGGCTCGTCCTGCCGGCGTTCAGCGTGTTGCTGTTTGTCGAGGCGGGCTTTGCCGTGATCGCAGCGCGCTTGATTCACGTCCCTGATAGTGCCGACGACATCTCCCTCTGGGATCTCGCCGGCGGTTTCACCCTGATCGGATGCGCCGCCGCGGTCTTCGGCGAGCCGGATCAGGCCGCCCTGTTTCTGACGGAACAGGGCGGCCCACGGCCGGCGTCGCGGCCGTAACTCGTTCGGTCGCCCCTTAGTGAATCTCCGCCGAACGCTTCAACGCGGCCTTCAGCTTCTCCAGCGAGAAGTCGGGGCTGCGCGCGATCTCCAGGATCGGCGTCTCGCGGCGGCCGCAGAGCTCGGCGGCCTCGGGCAGCTTTGCGGCGATGTCGAGCGGGATCACGATGGCGCCGTGCTGGTCGGCATGGATCAGATCGTCGGATTTCACGGTCATGCCGGCAACGCGGACCTCGCCACCGAAGCTTTCCGCATGCACCCAGGCATGCGACGGGCCGATCGAGCCGGCCAGCGCCTGGAAGCCAGGGGCCCATTGCGGGATGTCGCGGATCGAGCCGTCAGTGATGACACCGAGGCAACCGAGCGCCTTGTGCACGTTGCTCTGCACCTCGCCCCAGAACGCGCCGTAGCCGACGTCGGGACCGTCGATGTCCTGGATCACCGAGATGCGCGGACCGTGGCCGGTGCCGACATATTCGTAATATTCGATGCGGCGCTTGGACTGCTCTTCGGCGGGCAGCGAGGACTTCAGCACCGAGCGGATCGCAACCGTTCGGGCATAACCGACGATCGGCGGCAGGTCGGGAAATGGGCAGACCAGTTGCTTGGTGGTGTAGCCGATCAACCGGCGCTCGGGCGCCACGATCTCCATGGCATTGCAGATCGTCGGCGTGTCATAGCGGCCCAGCGCTTCGAGGACGGCAGCGGGCAGCGGCCCGGTCGCGGTATCAGTCACGGCGTTCTCTCCCAGATTGGCGGCCGCTGTTGGCGCGGTGCCGCCGGCACAGGGCGATATAGCCGAGATCGGGCGTCAACCCAACTCGGCCGCCTTCATGGCAGATATCCGCGAAAACCGCCCAGTGCATGATCCGGAAAAGTGCGCAGCGGTTTTCCGAAAAGATCATGCTCAAACAACGACCTAAAGCGCGATGACGATTCAGCCAAATCTCATCGCGCTTTAGTGCAGCCGTCCGGGCCGGTCGTCGTCGAGCGGCGGCTCCGACAAATTGGCCAGCGTCGGCGCCGAAGGCGGCGACGGGACCTCGCCTCCGGACGGCGCGGTGGCCGCCATCGCGCGCGCCTGGTCGCGGTAGGATTTGTAGCCGAGCGGCAAACCGAGCAGATACAGCACCGTGCCGATCGACAGCACGTGCCAGGGATAGGCGATCAGGATAGCGATGAAGACGATCACCGCGACGAATGCCGGCAGCACCAGCTCGGGCGGCACGCGCATGCGCTTGGTCTTGCCGGAGAATACCGGCAGACGCGACACCATCAGGAAGGCGATCAAGAGCGTATAGGCGGCCGTCACCGCCGCGGGCAGCCGGCCGAGATCGAGAAACGCGACGTAGATCGGCAGCAGCACCGTGATCGCGCCGGCCGGCGCCGGCACGCCGGTGAAGAAATTGGCGGCGAAGGCCGGCTTGTTCGGATCGTCCATTGTGGCGTTGAAGCGCGCGAGCCTCAAGCCCCCGGAGATCGCGAACACCATGG
Source organism: Bradyrhizobium sp. P3_C3 (assembly GCF_056402655.1). Classification (NCBI taxonomy): domain Bacteria; kingdom Pseudomonadati; phylum Pseudomonadota; class Alphaproteobacteria; order Hyphomicrobiales; family Nitrobacteraceae; genus Bradyrhizobium; species Bradyrhizobium sp. P3_C3. The sequence continues at coordinate 28,958 of NZ_JBFUGY010000044.1, forward strand.
CGGCGATCCAGCCGGCATTGCCGAGCTCGTGCAGCTGCCAGAAGTACAGCATCAAGCCGGGCGCGACGCCGAAATTGACGAAGTCGGCGAGGCTGTCGAGCTCGGCGCCGAACTTGGACTGGCCCTTGATCATGCGCGCGACGCGACCATCGATGCCGTCGAGCGCGGCCGCGAACACAATGGCGTAGACCGCGAGCGTCATCCGCCCCTCGATCGACAGCCGGATCGAGGTCAGGCCGGCGCAGATCGCCAGCAGCGTGATGACGTTGGGCACCAGCATCCGCACCGGGATCGGGCGGAACCGCCGGCGGCGGACGTCAGGATCCTTGAAGTCGTAGGGCGTCATGGCTCGTCCTTATCTCAATGCGAGATATAGCAAGCCCTGTTCCCCTCCGCCATTGCGGCGGAAGGCCCCTTTGGACCGACTATTGGTTAATTGGCGCGGTAGGCGCGGCTTGGGTCGTCCCCGGCAAGATCGGCCAAAATCGTCTCTCCGGCGATCGCCGTCTGCCCTTCCGACACCAGCGCCTTGGTGCCCAGCGGCAGATAGACGTCGAGGCGCGAGCCGAAGCGGATCAGGCCAAACCGCTCGCCCGCCCCGATCGCCTGCCCTTCCCTGACGAAGCAGACGATGCGCTTGGCGACGAGCCCTGCGATCTGGACCACGCCGATCCGCGCCGTCGGCGTCGTGATCACGAGCGAGTTGCGCTCATTGTCCTCGCTCGCCTTGTCGAGCTCGGCGTTGATGAACAGGCCGGGCCGGTAGGCGATGCGGTCCACCCTGCCCGCGATCGGGCTGCGGTTCACATGGCAGTTGAACACGCTCATGAACACCGAGATGCGCGGCAGCGGCCGGTCGCCGAGCCCGAGCTCGGCCGGCGGCAGCGCCATGGTGATCATCGAGACGCGGCCGTCGGCCGGCGACACCACGAGCCCCTCGCGCACCGGCGTCACGCGCACGGGGTCGCGGAAGAACAGTGCGCACCACACGGTCAGGATCGTGCCGATCCACCCGAGCGGCGACCACAGCCAGAACAGGATCAGGCTTGCCAGCGCAAAGCCGCCAATGAAGGGATAGCCCTCCTTGTGGATCGGCGGGATCTGACGCTGGATCGAATCGAGGATGGACATCGCTATCTGCCGCCTGGAAGTTGATGGCGCCGGGTCGCCCCCGCGCGGTGGAGTTGTTTAGGCCAGAGTTGGGACCCGAGACAAGGTCACTCCGCGGCCGCTGACGTCGCGAGGGCGTCGTCGACCGGCGGCGGCTCCCGGTTGGGCGCCTCGCTGGAATCCGCCATCTTGGCCAGTTTCTCGCGTGCCGCCTCGGCCTCGCGCTGCCTGTTCCACATGCTGGCATAGAGGCCGCCCTGCACGAGCAGCTTGGCGTGGGTGCCCCGCTCGGCGATGCGGCCCTGGTCCAGCACGATGATCTCGTCGGCGCCGACGATGGTGGACAGCCGGTGCGCGATCACCAGCGAGGTGCGGTTCTTCGACACGCGGTCGAGCGCGCCCTGGATCTCGTGCTCGGTGTGGGTGTCGAGCGCCGAGGTCGCCTCGTCCAGCACCAGGATCGGCGGCGCCTTGAGCACGGTGCGCGCGATGGCGACACGCTGCTTCTCGCCGCCCGAGAGCTTCAGGCCGCGCTCGCCGACCTGGGTCTCGTAGCCCATCGGCGCCATGCGGATGAAATGATCGATCTGCGCCAGCCGCGCCGCCTCTTCGACCTCGGCATCATCGGCATCCCAGCGGCCGTAGCGGATGTTGTAGCGGATGGTATCGTTGAACAGCACCGTATCCTGCGGCACCATGCCGATCGAGGCGCGCAAACTGGCCTGCGTGACCTCGCGGATGTCCTGGCCGTCGATCAGGATCTTGCCGCCGGAGATGTCGTAGAGGCGGAACAACAGACGCGAGATGGTCGACTTGCCCGCCCCCGACGGGCCGACGATCGCGACCGTCTTGCCGGCCGGCACCTCGAAGCTGATGCCCTTGAGGATCGGCCGCGTCGGCTCATAGGCAAAGCGCACGTCCTCGAAACGCAGATTGCCGGCCGAGACCACCAGCGGCTGCGCGTCGGGCACGTCCTTGATCTCGGCCTCGCGGCCCAGCACGTTGAACATCTTCTCGATGTCGATGATGGCCTGCTTGATCTCGCGATAGACCATGCCCATGAAATTCAGCGGCTGGTAGAGCTGGATCATCATGGCATTGACCAGCACGAAATCGCCGACCGTGTTGGTGCCGTTGCGCACGCCGATCGCGCACATCAGCATGGTCGCGGTCAGCCCGAGCGTGAAGATCACGGCCTGGCCGGTGTTGAGCACCGCGAGCGAGGTATAGGCCTGAACGCTCGACTCCTCGTAGCGCGCGACCGACTTGTCGTAACGCTGCGCCTCGCGCGTCTCCGCGCTGAAATATTTCACGGTCTCGTAGTTGAGCAGCGAGTCGATCGCCTTGGTGTTCGCCTCGGTGTCGGAATCGTTCATCTTGCGGCGGATGCCGATCCGCCACTCGGTCGCGATGTAGGTGTAGTACATGTAGACCGCGACCGTGATCAGCGTCGCGACGACGTAGCGCCAGTCGAACTGCCACAGCAGCACCGCCAATAGCAGCGTGACCTCGACGATGGTCGGGATCAGCTGCAGGATCACCATGCGCACGATGACCTCAATGCCCTCGCGGCCGCGCTCGAGTACACGCGTCAGGCCGCCGGTCTTGCGCTCGAGGTGAAAGCGCAGCGACAGCTCGTGCATGTGGATGAAGGTGATGGTGGCGAGCTTGCGCACCGCATGCATGGCGACGCGAGCGAAGATGCCGTCGCGCCATTGCGTCAGCACCGCCATCAGGATGCGCGTCACGCCATAGCTTGCGGTCAGCAGCAATGGCGAGGCGATCACCCAGAGGTGCCAGTTGTCGGGCTGCACCGGTGCGGTGTTGGCGCCGGTCAGCGCATCTGTCGCCCATTTGAAGCTGAACGGCACGGTCAACGTGATCAGCTTGGCGGCGAGCAGCAGCACCATCGACCAGACCACCCGCATCTTCAGGTCGAAACGGTCGCCCGGCCAGATATAGGGCCACAGATGCGCCAGCGTGCCCATCAGCGTGGCTCGCTCCAGCGATCCCCCTGCGGGAGGATCGGGAACGTCTGCGCCGTCGAACGATTGAGGTTGGTCCATCAAGAAGCCTGAAAGCCCGCCGGGTGCGGGCAGCGTTACGATTTGCGGTTTTCGCCCGTCATATAGAGCCTTCCCGATGCCAGCGCACCCCGCCAGATGGCGAATCTTTGATTGTTTGTCGCCATTTACCGGTAGATTTCCGGGTGATCCGAATCACCGATTGGGCTTGACGCCCCTGCGCTGCAATGCATCATGGCACCAATGAGCACGATCAAAACTGTCTGTGTCTATTGCGGCTCCGGCCCAGGAACCAATCCCAGCTTCACCGAAGGCGCCAAGGCGTTCGGCAAGGCTCTCGCCGAGAACAACGTCCGCCTGGTCTATGGCGGCGGCTCGCTCGGCCTGATGGGCTCGGTCGCGACCTCCGTGCTCGATCACGGCGGCACCGTCACCGGCATCATTCCTGAATTCCTCCGGAAGCGCGAGAACGCGCTGACCCGCGTGCAGGAGATGATCGTCACCCCCGACATGCACGAGCGCAAGCGGCTGATGTTCGAGCGCTCCGACGCCTTCGTGGCGCTGCCGGGCGGCGTTGGCACGCTCGAAGAGCTGGTGGAGCAGCTGACCTGGAAACAGCTCGGCCGTCACGCCAAGCCGGTGCTGCTCGCCAACATCGACAATTTCTGGGAGCCGCTGTTCTCGCTGCTGTCGCACATGCGCCAGACCGAGTTCATCCGCGCCGGCCTTTCGGTCGACATCCTCAAGGCCGATCGCGTCGAGGATATTCTGCCGAAGCTGAAAGCGGCAGCGGCACAGATCGCCGAATCTGAAACGCAGCTCGCGCCGGAAGTGGCGCGCAAGCTCTAGCGCCTTACTCCGCCGGAAACGTCACCGCCTCGATCCGGTTGCCATCGGGATCGGTGACGAAGGCCGCGTAGTAGCGCACGCGGTCATGCGGACGGATGCCTGGCGCGCCGTCGGACGCACCGCCGGCGGACAGTGCCGCGGCGTGAAACGCATCGACCTCGGCCGTCGTCTTCGCCCGCAGGCAGATGTGCACGCCGCTCTCCGCTGCCACGTGCGGCATCCCCTCGCGTAAGTTGATCCAGAATTCCGGATAGGCCTTGCCGAAGCCGATCGTCCGCGGCCGCACGACGAGACGTGCAAGCCCGAGGGCCGCGAGCGTGGTCTCGTAGAATTTGGCGGAGCGATCGAGATCGGTGACGCCGACGGAGATGTGGTCGATCATATGCCGTGCTCCCTCCCCTCGTCATTGCGAGCGAAGCGAAGCAATCCAGAGTCCCTCCGCGGAACGATTCTGGATTGCTTCGTCGCTTCGCTCCTCGCAATGACGGCGTATGTGGCCGCGCCGTCCCTTACGTTGCCGTCCCCTACGCCGGCGCGCCCGACTTCACGAGCTTGTAGATCACTGAATCCATCAGCGCCTGGAACGAGGCGTCGATGATGTTCGGGGACACGCCGACCGTGGTCCAGCGATCGCCGTTCTCGTCCTCGCTCTCGATCAGCACGCGCGTGACCGCGCCGGTGCCGCCGTTGAGGATACGGACGCGGTAGTCGATCAGCGTCAGGCCCTCGATGTACTTCTGGTACTTGCCGAGATCCTTGCGCAGCGCGACGTCGAGCGCGTTGACGGGGCCGTTGCCTTCGGCGGCCGAGATCAAACGCTCGCCGGCAACGTCGACCTTGACCACTGCAAGCGCGACGGTGACGCGCTCGCCGTGCGAATTGTAGCGCTGCTCGACATTGACGTCGAACTGCTCGACCTCGAAATAATGCGGTACCTTGCCGAGCGTGCGGCGCGCCAGCAGATCGAACGAGGCGTTGGCGGATTCGTAGGCGTAGCCGGCCGCCTCGCGTTCCTTCAATTCCTCAACCAGCCGCGTCAGCTTGGGATCGCTCTTTTCGTAGGCAATGCCGGCCCGGTCGAGCTCGGCGATGACGTTGGAGCGTCCGGCCTGGTCTGACACCAGCACCTTGCGATGATTGCCGACCAATTCCGGCAGCACATGCTCGTAGGTCTGCGGGTCCTTCAGCACGGCGGAAGCATGAATGCCGGTCTTGGTGACGAAGGCGCTCTCGCCGACATAGGCCGCATGCCGGTTCGGCACGCGGTTGAGCATGTCGTCGAGGGTACGCGAGACCTTGACGAGAGTTGCGAGCTTTTCGGGCGTGACGCCGATCTCGAAGGCGTCCGAAAACTCCTTCTTGAGCTTCAGCGTCGGGATCAGCGAGCACAGATTGGCGTTGCCGCAGCGCTCGCCAAGGCCGTTCAAGGTGCCCTGGATCTGCCGCGCGCCGGCGCGGACCGCAGCGAGCGAATTGGCCACGGCCTGCTCGGTGTCGTTGTGGGCGTGGATGCCGACATGGTCGCCCGGGATGTGCTTCGTCACCTCAGTGACGATGGCTTCGATCTCGTTCGGCATGGTGCCGCCGTTGGTGTCGCACAGCACGACCCAGCGCGCGCCGGCCTCATGGGCGGCCTTGGCGCAGGCGAGCGCGAAGGTTGAATCCTCCTTGTAGCCGTCGAAAAAGTGCTCGCAGTCGAGCATGACCTCGCGGCCCGCTGCCTTCGCCGCCGCGACGCTGTCGCGGATCGACGCCAGATTTTCTTCCTTCGTCGTCTCCAGCGCGACGCGCACCTGATAGGCCGAGGACTTCGCCACGAAGCAGATCGCGTCGGCCTTCGCTTCGAGCAGCCCGGCCACGCCGGGATCGTTGGAGACCGAGCGCCCTGCCCGGCGCGTCATGCCGAAGGCCGTGAAGCGCGCATGCTTGAGCTTGGGCTTGGTGCCGAAGAACTCGGTGTCAGTCGGATTGGCGCTGGGATAGCCGCCCTCGACATAGTCGATGCCGAGATCGTCGAGCATCGCCGCGATGACCTGCTTGTCGGTCAGGGTGAAATCGACGCCGTTGGTCTGCGCCCCGTCGCGCAGCGTGGTGTCGAACAGATAGAGACGCTCCTTGCTCATTGTGCGGCTCCGAGCGTCTTCTTCATCGTGGTGTTGGCGAGCCACTCGTCGTTGATGGTGATGCTGTTGCGCTGCATGGCGACATAGCCGCGCTTGGCGAAGAAGTTTTGCGCGGTGTCGCTGGCATCGACCGACAGGCTGGTCGCGCCACGGCCGCCGGCGAGCTTTTCCAGCGCGTCCACCAGCATGGTCGCGATGCCCTGACCGGTCACGGCGGGATGCACATAGAGCATATGGATGTGATCGGCCCCGCGCAGCGAGGCGAAGCCGACGGGCGAGCCCTCCAGCGTGGCGACCAGCGTGAGATCGGCCGCGAGCCGCTTGCCGAACTCTTCGGTTTCCGCCGCCTCCATCCAGGCCTGCTGCTGCGCCTCGTTGTAGTCTTCGCCGGTCAGCTCCTCGATGCTTGCCGTGAAGATCGCGGCGAGAACCGCCACGTCATCAGGCAGGAACGGCCGCAAGCCGGGTTTTGGCAAAGTCTGTCCCATCGTCTTCACCACATCCCATAGAGTTTCAGCGCCAGCGCCACGGCGGCCGCGAGCAGCAGGATCTTCAGCGCGATGTAATAGAGCCAGTGCCGCGGAAAAGGTGTGTCGGGCCGCTTCATCGCGCGACCTCCCAGGTTGTCCCGTCCTTGGAGTCCTTGATCGCAACGCCCATCGCGGCAAGCAGATCGCGAATGCGGTCGGACTCTTTGAAGTCCTTGCGGCTACGGGCGGCCGTCCGCTCCGAGATCAGGCGTTCGACTTCCTTGGCATCGACCCCGCTGGCCTGCTGCTTGCGCCCTTCCCACTGCGCAGCGCTTTCGGAGAGGAAGCCGAGCAGGCGCAACGAGCCCGCCAGCGCGCTCACGTCGCTGCCACGCAGGCCGTGCAGCGCCGCGATCGCCAGCGGCGTGTTGAGGTCATCGAGCAGCGGCTCGACCACGGACGCGGCCGGCTGGCCGGGCTCGGCGTCGGCCGCGACCCGATACCAGTCGTCGAGCGTCCTGGCGCTCTCCTCCAGCGACTTCAGGGTCCAGTCGATCGGCGAGCGGTAATGCGTCTTCAGCATGTTCAGGCGCAGCACCTCCCCCGGCCAGTCCGCGAGCAGCTCGTGGATGGTGACGAAGTTGCCGAGCGACTTCGACATCTTCTCACTCTCGACCTGGAGGAAGCCGTTGTGCATCCAGTAGTTCGCCATACGCTGCTGATGAAAGGCGCAGCAGGTTTGCGCGACCTCGTTCTCGTGATGCGGAAACACGAGGTCGATACCGCCGCCGTGGATGTCGAAATACTCGCCGAGATGCTTCCAGGCCATGGCCGAGCACTCGATGTGCCAGCCCGGGCGTCCCTGCGCGGTGATCCCGGCCGGCGACGGCCATGCCGGCTCACCCGGCTTGGACGGCTTCCACAGCACGAAGTCGGTGTTGTCCTTCTTGTAGGGCGCGACATCGACGCGAGCGCCGGCGATCATCTCGTCCAGCGAGCGATTGGACAGCGCGCCATAGCGCGGCAGGCCGGAATTGGCCGCGTTCATCGCCTGCGGCGAGAACAGCACGTGATCCTCGGCTGCATAGGCAAAGCCGCCCTTGATGAGCCTTTCGATGATCTCGCGCATCTCGCCGATGTGCTCGGTCGCGCGCGGCTCGACGCTCGGACGCAGTGCGCCGAGCGCATCGACATCGGCGTGAAACTGTTTGCCGGTCTGCTCGGTGACCTTGCGGATCGCCTCGTTCAGCGGCAGGCCCGGAAAATCGCGCGCGGCGCGGTCGTTGATCTTGTCGTCGACGTCGGTGATGTTGCGGACATACGTCACGTGCGCCGCGCCATAGAGATGGCGCAGCAGCCGAAACAGCACGTCGAACACGATCACCGGCCGCGCATTGCCGATATGGGCGAAGTCGTAGACGGTCGGTCCGCAGACATACATGCGGACGTTCTTCGCATCGAGCGGCACGAAGGTGCGCTTGTCCCGGCTCAGCGTATCGTAAAGGCGCAATTCCATATGGATACCCGTCGGCTGTTGGCCGGGCGTCCGAGGCTCTCAATGTTTTTGAGAAAAGACGGCTCCAGCCAGCGAATCGCTAGCTCGTAATCTCGCGGCAAATGCCACAAATGGCGAGGAGACCGTACATGCGGCTACATATGGGCTATCAGGCGCCTCCGCGTCAAGAGACCCGCGAAACCGCCGTTTTATCTCCGCAAAGCGCGGCCGCCCCGCCTTGATGGTTCATCATCCTTAACCTTTTGAGTTTACTTGGAACCCGGCGGTTCCCTAAAGCCCCGGTGCACCCATGCGATCCCTGCTCGCGCTCGTCTCTTGTGCCTCCATCATCGCGGCATCCAGCGCGCTCGCCGAGACCCGCGTCTTCATCATCGCCAACCAGGCGGGCGGCTACGGTGTCGACCAGTGCCTCGCCAAGGGTGAGAAATGCGGCGCACAGGTCGCGCGCACCTATTGCCAGTCACGCGATTTTGCCCAGGCGTCGGCCTACCGCCGGGTCGATCCCGACGAAATTACCGGCTCTGTCCCCAAAACTGGCGCAAACTGCTCCCATGGCCATTGCGACGAATATGTCGCAATCACCTGCCAGCGCTGAATTCCCTCGGAACTGGCGGACCTTAGGACCAGTTTTCGGCCCCTGAAACGACGTGACGATGCCGCAGGAAGCGGCTATTGGAGGGCGCGCGTCGGCCCCCAAAATCACGCCGGGCCGTGACCTCGCTAGAATGGCGGATATGCCTGAATTTTTGTCTCTCTCCCGTGCTCGCTCCATCCTTGCCTGCACCGTGCTTCTGAGCACGGTCGTGCTCGCCAACGGTGCTTTCGCGCAGGCGGGCCCGCCCGGCCCGCCGCCTCAGCCCGGCCAGAACGGGCTTGGACCAAATCCGATGTGCGTGCGGCTGGAAGGCCAGCTCGTCGCGCTCGATCGTGGCGGCGGCGGTGGCGACCCCGCGCGCGAAGACCAGATCCGCCGCTACCAGGATTCCCAGGCCAAGCAGCAGGCCGAGCTCGACCGCGTCACCATGCAGGCCAAGCGCATGGGCTGCGATTCCTCCGGCTTCTTCTCGCTGTTCAACGGCCAGTCGGCGCAATGCGGCCCGGTCAACACCCAGATCCAGCAGATGCGCGCCAATCTGGACCAGATCACCGGCAATCTCGAACGCCTGCGCGGCGGCGGCCCCGGCGGCTTCAGCCCAGAGCGCGACAACCAGCGCCGCTCGGTGCTGGCGGCGCTGGCGCAGAACAATTGCGGCCCGCAATATGCCAACGCCGCGCAATCGCAAGGCGGCGGCAACTTCCTGAACAATCTGTTCGGCGGCGGCGGCAACAACCCTAACAATCCGCAAGGCGTGCCGCCCTCCGATCTCGGACCGCAATCCGGCACCTACCGCACCGTGTGCGTGCGCACCTGCGATGGCGCCTATTTCCCGGTCTCGTTTGCCACCGTGCCGGCGCGCTTCCCCGACGACGAGAAGACCTGCAAGGCGCTGTGCCCGGCCGCGGAAGCCGTGCTCTACACCCATCGCAATCCCGGCGAGGACATGAACTCCGCGGTCTCCACCAGCGGCCAGCCCTACACGGCGCTGCCGACCGCGTTCAAATTCCGCAGCGAGTTCAACCCGTCCTGCTCCTGCAAGGCCGCAGGCCAGACCTGGGCCGACGCGCTGAAATCCGCCGACGACAAGGCGGCGGCCGAGCAGCAGGGTGACATCATCGTCACCGAGGAGAGCGCCAAGAAGATGCAGCAGCAGCGGCTCAACAAGGGCACGCCTGCGACTGCCAAGAAGGGCGCGGCTCCCGCGCCGACGACGGCCAGCGCACCGGCTGCGGCCGCGCCTGCGGATACCGGCACGGCCACCCCGTCGTCGGAGAACAAGCCGATCCGCTCGGTCGGTCCGACGTTCCTGCCGCAGCAGCAGAAGTAGGCTCTAACCCGTCATGCCCCGCGAAGGCGGCCGCCAGGTGCGGCCGTTTCGCTGTTACTGCTTACCCTCGCGGCTCCACGGGAAGAGATTGGCCGGAAAGTCCGCTGCGTAGCGCTTTCCCTTCGGGGGCGGCGGCGGCTCGTCCGGTGGATTCGGATTCGGCTCGACCACCCGCCGATAGAGGTGCCAGGTGGCATGACCGAGCACCGGCAGGACGACAGCGAGACCGACGAAGAACGGCAGCGAGCCGATCACGAGCAGTGCCGCGACGATGAGGCCCCATCCGGCCATCGCAACCGGATTCGCGGCCACCGCTCGGAGCGACGTGCGGATCGCGTCGATCGCAGTCGCATGCCGGTCGAGCATCAACGGAAACGACACGACGCTGACGCACAAGGCCACAACCGCAAACAGGAAGCCACAACCGCAACCGACGATGATGAGCGACCAGCCTTCCGGTGTCGTCAGCACCCGCGTTGCGAAGTCGGGAATGCTTGCGGCCGCCGCGTGACCGAAGATCGTGACATAGATTGCGTTCGCGACACCGATCCAGGCCCCGAACAGGACCAGCAGCAGCACGCCGAGCTCGACCATGGCGCCGAACGACGGTGCGCGCAGCACCTTGATCGCATCCCATGCATCGACCTCCTCGCCGCGCTCGCGACGCCGGCTGAGTTCATAGAGACCGATCGCGGCAAAAGGGCCGATCAAGGCAAAGCCGGCAGCCAGCGGAAACAGGAGCGGCAGCACCGAATAGCCGAGAACCATCCTGAACAGGACGAGACCGAGAACGGGATAAATCACGCACACGACGATCGCGTGGCTCGGCATCGCCTGGAAATCCTCCCAACCCAGGCGTAGGGCCTCGGTCAGGTCGGACAAGCTGATCTTGCGAATGGGGTAGGAGGCCGCTTCGCCGAACAGGTGCCGCTTTATGATGTTGTCGGGATAAAGAGTGGCCATGGACACACCCTCCTCTGCTGAAAGTCGCGGCGGCAAACGACGCGCTTTCCGGCCGCGCGTATCCGCCCTTATGTGCGGGAGACGCGATCGAGCCGAGTACGGCAGTTCCAGGCTCAACGAGGAAGGAGCTTAGCCGGACGAAACCCGTCGCGACCTGCGCCCCGAGCTTAGCGCGCGCGATCTGGAATGACCAGCGCTCCCGGCTGGGTGAATTGTGCGTCGCATATTTTGTGCGATGCATCACATGGAGAATGCGGGACGCTCGCCAGCTTGCACGGCAACATGGATCGCCCACGCCGCGTAAGCGTGTTGACATGCTATTGACGCCGGGTTCGCGGGGGATCATTTTAAATGCCTGGACGCCCCCAGCGGTCGCGGTCTTCCTCTTGAATATCGCGACTGGTTGAATGGGCGAGGCAAGAGGCGCGGCGATGGCGCATATGTCAGCATAGATGTCAGCGTAGAAGAGTCCGCCATCGCGACAGACGTGAGCTCCGCCCTGGATTCGTATCCGTAGCCTTCGATGGCAAGGATGGATCAGGATGGCTGTCGCACTGATACTGCTTCTGGTCGCGATCGGCTCGGTGCTGTTTCACCTCTACAGCCCGTGGTGGTGGACGCCGATCGCCACGAACTGGGCCTATATCGACCACACCATCAGCATCACGTTCTGGATCACGGGCTTCGTTTTCGTCGCGGTCATCGCCTTCATGGCCTATTGCGTCTTCCGCTTTCACCACAAAGAGGGAAGACGGGCCGACTACAATCCGGAAAACAAAAAGCTCGAATGGTGGCTGAGCGTCGGGACCGGCGTCGGAGTCGCGGCCATGCTGGCGCCCGGTCTCGTGGTCTGGCACCAGTTCGTGACGGTGCCTGCGGATGCCACCGAAGTCGAGGTCATGGGCCAGCAATGGCAATGGAGCTTCCGCCTTCCGGGCAAGGATGGGCGGTTGGGCACATCCGATGTCCGCAACATCGCTTCCGACAATCCGATGGGGCTCAATCGTGACGACCCGCATGCGCAGGACGACGTCGTGATCGAGAACGGCGACCTGCACCTTCAAATGGGAAAGCCGGTCAAGGTTCTCCTCCGCTCGGTTGATGTCCTGCACGATTTCTACGTGCCCGAATTCCGCGCCAAGATGGACATGGTCCCTGGCATGGTGACCTACTTCTGGATAACGCCGATCCGAACCGGAACATTCGATGTTCTATGTGCGGAGCTCTGTGGCGCGGCTCATTATCAGATGCGGGCCAAGGTCATCGTCGACGAAGAGCGCGAATATCACGCTTGGCTTGAGCAACAAAAGACGTTTGCCGAATTGTCGCCGGCAAGAGCTGTCGTGAAGGCGACGTACCAATCCGGTGGCAAGTAGCAGGCTGCCGCTGCGAAGATCGGGTGCACGAGGCCAATGCCTCACCCCCGATGGAAACGACCGAGGAGGTTTCTATGGTCGATATTCCATATGAAGGGATCGCAGGCATCCCGCCTGCCGAAGTACCTGAAGTCGAGCTCTATCATCCAAGGAGCTGGTGGACACGGTATGTCTTCTCGCAGGACGCCAAGGTGATCGCCATTCAGTATTCGCTGACGGCCTCGGCCATCGGGCTGGTGGCCCTGGTGCTGTCGTGGCTGATGCGACTGCAACTGGGATTCCCCGGCACCTTCTCTTTCATCGATGCCAACCAGTACCTCCAGTTCATCACCATGCACGGCATGATCATGGTGATCTATCTGCTCACCGCATTGTTCCTCGGCGGCTTCGGCAACTACCTGATCCCGCTGATGGTCGGCGCCCGGGACATGGTCTTCCCCTATGTGAACATGCTGAGCTACTGGGTCTACCTGCTCGCAGTCCTGGTGCTGGCCTCGACATTCTTCGTGCCCGGCGGCCCCACCGGCGCCGGCTGGACGCTATACCCGCCACAAGCCATCCTCTCCGGAACGCCCGGGCAGGATTGGGGCATCATTCTCATGATGTCGTCCCTGATCCTGTTCATCATCGGCTTCACCATGGGCGGGCTGAACTACGTGGTCACGGTGCTCCAGGCGCGCACCCGCGGCATGACATTGATGCGCCTGCCCCTGACGGTGTGGGGCATTTTCACGGCGACCGTCATGGCGTTGCTGGCATTCCCTGCACTGTTCGTTGCCTCGGTCATGCTGCTGCTCGACCGTCTCCTGGGAACCAGCTTCTTCATGCCCTCCCTCGTCGAGATGGGCCAGCTGTCGAAATATGGCGGCGGCAGCCCGCTGCTCTTCCAGCATCTGTTCTGGTTCTTCGGCCACCCCGAGGTCTACATCGTCGCCCTGCCCGCCTTCGGCATCGTCTCGGATCTGATCAGCACGCATGCGCGCAAGAACATCTTCGGTTATCGCATGATGGTCTGGGCCATCGTGGGGATTGGTGCGCTCAGCTTCGTCGTGTGGGCGCACCACATGTATGTGAGCGGCATGTTCCCGCAATTCGGGTACTTCTTCGCCACCACGACGCTCATCATCGCCATCCCCACCGCGATCAAGGTCTATAACTGGGTGCTGACCCTGTGGCGCGGCGACATTCATCTCAGGGTGCCGATGCTGTTCGCCCTCGGCTTCATCATCACCTTCGTGAATGGCGGCCTCACCGGCCTCTTCCTCGGCAACGTCGTCGTGGACGTGCCCCTCTCGGATACCATGTTCGTGGTCGCGCATTTCCACATGGTGATGGGCGTGGCGCCGATCATGGTCGTGCTCGGCGCGATCTATCATTGGTACCCCAAGGTCACGGGACGGATGCTGAACGACCTCCTCGGCAAGTTTCACTTCTGGGTCACCTTCCTCGGGGCCTACCTGATCTTCTTCCCCATGCACTATCTTGGACTGCTCGGGGTTCCGCGCCGGTATTTCGAACTCGGCGACACGGCGTTCATCCCGTCCTCGGCCCATACACTGAACGCCTTCATCTCCGTGGTGGCCCTGACCGTCGGCTTCAGCCAGATGGTGTTCCTGTTCAATCTTGCCTGGAGCCTGTTCAAGGGTGAGGCCTCGGGCGGCAATCCGTGGCGGGCGACGACGCTGGAGTGGCAGACGCCGGAGACGCCGCCGGGGCACGGCAACTGGGGCAAGGAGCTCCCGGTCGTGTACCGCTGGGCCTATGACTACAGTGTGCCCGGTGCTGCGGAGGACTTCATTCCGCAGAACCAGCCGYCGCGCGCGACGCAGCTCGTTCAGGGAGCTGCTTCGTGAGTGCCATCATCCTGTTCCTGGCTGTGCTTGCGGTGATCGCCGGATGGTGGCTGTCGCAGCAGCGGCTGATGGCCAAGCCCTGGCTGGAGGAAGGCTCGGTCGGTGATTTCCCCGGCGRCGATAGCATGACCTGGCCGGCAGCGAAGGTCGGACTTGGCGTGTTTCTCGCCGTCGCGAGCGCATTATTCGTCCTCTTCATCAGCGCCTACTCGATGCGCATGAGCGTGGTGGACTGGCGGCCGCTGCCGGTCCCGCGGCTGCTGTGGGTCAACACGGGCGTCCTGGTCCTGAGCAGTGTCGCGCTGCAATGGTCGTACGTGGCTGCTGGGCGACACGATACCGAGAGCGTCAAGATCGGTCTGCTCGCCGGCGGAGCATCTGCCGTGATCTTCCTCGCCGGACAGCTCCTGGCCTGGCAACGGCTCGGGGCTGCCGGATATTTCGTGGCGTCCAATCCGGCGAATTCCTTCTTCTACCTGTTGACCGCGGTACACGGGCTGCATTTGACGGGCGGTCTGGTGGCCCTCGGGCGAACCTCGGCCAGAGTGTGGCGCGGCACCGAGATCGCCGAGATGCGCTTGAGCGTGGAGCTGTGCGCCATCTACTGGCACTTCCTGCTGCTGGTCTGGCTTGTCCTGCTCGGTCTTCTCACGGGTTGGACCGATGATTTCGTCAACATCTGCCGTCAATTGCTGAGCTAGGGAGGCGAGACCAGATGGCTGAAACCGTGCTGACACATTCGGGCCAATCGCCTGCGCGGCTTGAAGGCTGGCGCGGCATCGCCGCCGACTGGGCGTCCGATCAGCGCGCCTTCAAGAACGTGTCCTGGGGCAAGGCCATGATGTGGATCTTCCTCCTCAGCGACACCTTCATCTTCAGTTGCTTCCTGCTCTCCTACATGACGGCGCGCATGTCCACGACCGTGCCGTGGCCGAATCCGAGCGAAGTCTTCGCCCTCAATATCGGGGGCAACCACATCCCGCTGATCCTGATCGCCATCATGACCTTCGTCCTGATCAGCAGCAGCGGAACAATGGCGATGGCCGTCAATTTCGGCTACCGCCGCGATCGCGTGAGAACCGCAATCTTGATGCTGGTCACGGCGGCATTCGGCGCAACCTTCGTCGGAATGCAGGCGTTCGAATGGACCAAGCTGATCATGGAGGGCGTTCGACCCTGGGGCAATCCATGGGGCGCGGCGCAGTTTGGCTCAAGCTTTTTCATGATCACGGGATTCCACGGCACCCACGTGACGATCGGCGTGATCTTCCTGATCGCGATCGCGCGAAAGGTCTGGCGGGGCGACTTCGACGTCGAGAGGCGTGGCTTTTTCACAAGCCGCAAGGGCTATTACGAGATCGTCGAAATCATGGGCCTGTACTGGCACTTCGTCGACCTCGTTTGGGTGTTCATCTTTGCATTGTTCTATCTTTGGTGAGGTCGGCGCATGACAAACGCGGCGGTACACATGGAAGGCGAGCTCCACGCTCCGGCACACGGCGCAGTCGCAACAGCAGCCGTGCACGCCAAGGGGCAACAGCACCCGATCAAGCTCTACCTCGTGGTCTGGGGCTGGCTGTTCGTCCTCAGCACGTGCTCCTACCTCGTCGACTACTTTGGCCTACACGGCTACCTCAGGTGGTCGCTGATCCTGCTGTTCATGGTGTTGAAGGCCGGCCTGATCGTCGCCGTCTTCATGCACATGGCCTGGGAGCGGCTGGCCCTCACCTATGCCATCCTGCTGCCGCCGATCGCGGTAATGGTGTTTGTGACCATCATGGTGCTCGAATCCGAATACACCCACTTGCTTCGGGTGATGTTTTTCGCAACCCCGTCGTAGCGGCAAGCTGATTTGCACTGTCATGCCCCGCGAAGGCGGGGCATCCAGTAACCCGTGTCAGCAGTCGGTTCCTACAATGCCCGCCACGGAGTACTGGATCATCCGCCTTCGCGGATGATGACAGCGGTGGGGCGCCATCGCCGCGCGGCTCGCATCAGCCCTCGAACGCGTCGATCGACGCCTTGCTGCCGCGCGAGACCAGCGTCTCGTCCGCCGCAGGCGACGGCTCGCCCTTGTCGCGAAAGCGGTTGGTGATGGGATAGCGGCGGTCGCGGCCGAAATTCCTGGCCGTCACCTTCACGCCCGGTGCGGCCTGGCGGCGCTTGTATTCGGCGACGTTGAGCAGATGATCGATGCGGGTGACCGTCTCGCGGTCGAAGCCGGCGGCGATGATCTTGTCGAGCGGCTCCTCGCGCTCGATCAGACGCTCCAGGATGGCGTCGAGCACGTCATAAGGCGGCAGCGAGTCCTGGTCGGTCTGGTTCTCGCGCAGCTCCGCCGTCGGCGGGCGCGTGATGATATCGGGAGGAATCACCTCGCCCGCGGGCCCGAGCGCGCCGTCGGACTTCCAGTGGTTGCGCAGCGCGGCCAGCCGAAACACCTGCGTCTTGTAGATGTCCTTGATCGGATTGAAGCCGCCGTTCATGTCGCCATAGAGCGTGGCGTAGCCGACCGACATTTCCGACTTGTTGCCGGTCGTCACCACCATCAGCCCGGTCTTGTTGGAGATCGCCATCAGCAACGTGCCGCGGGTGCGGGCCTGCAGGTTTTCCTCGGTGATATCGGGCGGCAGATTCTTGAAGATGCCGGACAGGATGGTCTCGAAGCCGGTCACGGCTTCAGCGATCGGCAGCACCTCGTAGCGGATTCCGAGATGCCCGGCGAGCTCGCCCGCGTCCGCGATCGAGCTCGCCGCGGTGTAGCGATAAGGCAGCATCACGCCATGCACCTGGTCGGCACCGAGCGCATCGACCGCAATCGCCGCGCAGAGAGCGGAGTCGATGCCGCCGGAAATGCCGAGCAGCACGCCGGGAAAGCCGTTCTTGGCGACATAGTCGCGCAAGCCCAGCACGCAGGCGGCGTAGTCGGCGTGGTCGCCCTCGGGCTGCGCGGCAATCGGCCCCGCGCAGCGCCAATCCTCGCCGTTCCTGGTGAAGCGCAATGTGGTGACGCTCTCTTCGAACGCCGGCAATTGCGCCGCGAGCGAGAGATCGCCGTTGAGCGCGAAGGAACCGCCGTCGAACACCAGCTCGTCCTGGCCGCAAACCTGGTTGAGATAGACCAGCGGCAGCCCGCTCTCGGTGACGCGCGCCACGGCGACAGAGAGGCGCACGTCGCTCTTGTCGCGGGCGTAGGGCGAGCCGTTCGGCACCAGGATGATCTCGGCGCCGGTCTCGGCCAGCGTCTCGACCACGTTCTCGTAATCCTCGGACTCCTCCAGCCAGATGTCCTCGCAGATCGGCACGCCGACGCGCACGCCGCGCACGGTCACGGGACCTGCGGCAGGGCCGCGCGAAAACAGCCGCTTCTCGTCGAACACGCCGTAATTCGGCAGATTGCACTTGAAGCGAAGTGCGGCGATTTTTCCGCCATCGAGCAGCGCGCAAGCATTATGGAGCCTGCCGTCCTCGACCCAGGGCGTGCCGACCAGCAGCGCCGGGCCGCCATCGGCGGTCTCGCGCGCGAGCGCCTCGATCGCGACGCGGCAGGCGTCCTGGAACGCCGGCTTCTGCACCAGATCTTCCGGCGGGTAGCCGGCGATGAACAATTCCGGAAACAGCACGAGATCGGCGCCGTCGGACGTGGCTTGCGCGCGCGCGGCACGCACCTTCGCGGCATTGCCCTCGATGTCGCCCATGGTCGGATTGAGCTGGGCGAGCGTGACCGCGAATACGTTGAGACGTTCGGTCATGGCCGCCGCACTCCGCTTCAGAGGAACCCCAATCGCTCGACGATGGCGATGATCCAGAACGCGCCGGCCATCAGCAGCGCAACGCCGACCGCGGCGGAGCCCATGTCCTTGACCCGGCCGATCTGCTTGTCGTGATCCATGGTCAGGCGGTCGGCAAGCTTCTCGATCGCGGTGTTGAGCAGCTCGACCGTCAGCACGAACGCAACCGAACAGACCAGCTCGACCGCCCGCAGCGCCGTCGCGGCGACGAACCACGCCAGCGGCACCGACAGGATGAGCGCAAAAATCTCCTCGCGAACGGCCTGCTCCGACCGGAACGCGAAGGCCAGACCGTTGCGTGAATTGATCGTCGCCTTCCAGATCCGCAGCAAGGTGTTAGAGCCCCGCGGCGACCGGCATCGGCCTGGCCTTGCCGGCGCGTTCCTGCTTGAGGAGCTCCGCGATCAGGAAAGCCATGTCGATCGATTGCTCGGCATTGAGGCGGGGATCGCAGACCGTGTGGTAGCGGTCGTTGAGATCCTCGTCGGTGATCGCGCGGGCGCCGCCGATACACTCGGTGACGTCCTGGCCGGTCATCTCCAGATGCACGCCGCCGGCGTGCGTGCCTTCCGCCGCGTGGATGGTGAAGAACGACTTCACCTCCGACAGGACGCGGTCGAACGGGCGCGTCTTGTAGCCTGACGTCGAGGTGATGGTGTTGCCGTGCATGGGATCGCACGACCAGACCACAACCCTGCCCTCGCGCTTCACGGCGCGGATCAATCCCGGCAGATGGTCGGCGACCTTGTCGGAGCCGAAGCGGTTGATCAGCGTCAGCCGGCCCGGCTCGTTGTCGGGGTTGAGCACGTCGATCAACTTCAGCAGCTCGTCGGGCTTGAGCGACGGGCCGCACTTCAGGCCGATCGGGTTCTTGATGCCGCGGAAATATTCGACATGGCCGTGATCGAGCTGACGGGTGCGGTCGCCGATCCAGATCATGTGGCCCGAGGTCGCGTACCAGTCGCCGGTGGTGGAATCGACGCGGGTCATGGCCTGCTCGTAGCCGAGCAGCAGTGCCTCATGGCTGGTGTAGAAATCGGTCGCGCGCAGCTCCGGATGGCTCTCGAGGTCGAGGCCGCAGGCCTGCATGAAGTTGAGCGCGTCGGAGATGCGGTCAGCCAGCTCCTTGTAGCGCCGGGACTGCGGCGAATCCTTCAGGAAGCCGAGCATCCATTGATGCACGCTGCCGAGATTGGCAAAGCCGCCGGTCGCGAACGCCCGCAGCAGGTTCAGCGTCGCGGCCGACTGGCGATAGGCCATCAGCTGGCGCTGCGGATCCGGCACGCGCGCTTCCTTGGTGAAGGCGATGTCGTTGACGATGTCACCGCGATAGCTCGGCAGCTCGACACCGTTCATCTTCTCGGTCGGCGACGACCGCGGTTTTGCGAACTGGCCGGCAATGCGGCCAACCTTCACCACCGGCACCGCACCGGCATAGGTCAGCACCACCGCCATCTGCAGCAGCACGCGGAAGAAATCGCGGATGTTGTTGGCGCCGTGCTCGGCAAAGCTCTCGGCGCAATCGCCGCCCTGGAGCAGGAAGGCCTCGCCGGCCGCAACGCGCCCCAGCGACTTCTTCAGATTGCGCGCCTCGCCCGCGAACACCAGCGGCGGAAAGGTCGCAAGCTGCGCCTCGACGTCGGCCAGGGCCTTGGCGTCGGGATAATCGGGCACCTGTAGCACCGGCTTGCTGCGCCAGGACTCGGGCGTCCACCGCTCGGACATCGCAATCTCTCCGTGAAGTAAAAAAGCACAACCTGATCTGTGGGTTGCGAGGGCCGCCTTATACACAGCCCCGTCCCCCGCCGCCAGTTGTAAATCCATTTCGCACTGCAAACCCTTGCGGGGAAAGCCGAATTCGCATTTGCTGAGGGCTGGCAAGGAAACCGGCAGGACATCGGCTGCCCATGGACGCGGCGCGCGACGACGTTTTCATCGACGAGATCACCTTCCCAGCGACGGACGGGTATCCGCTGGCAGGCACCCTGTTCCTGCCGCGTGGCACCAAACGCCATGCCGTGCTGATCAACTCCGCCACAGCCGTCCCGCGAAAGATCTATCGCGGCTTTGCCTCCTACCTCGCCCATCGCGGCTGCGCGGTCCTGACCTACGATTATCGCGGCATCGGCGATTCCCGGCAGCCGGCGATGGTCGGCTACAACCAGCCGAAATCGCTGGTCGGCTTCAAGGCCTCGATGTCGGACTGGGCCGCGCAGGACGTCACCGCCGCGGTGCGCTGGATGCGCGAGCGCTACACCACCCTGCCGCTCGCCTATGTCGGCCACTCCTTCGGCGGCCAGGCGCTGGGGCTGATCGAAAACAACAGCGACATTTCACGCGCCGCCTTCGTGGCCTCGCAGGCCGCGACCTGGCGGCTGATGGCGTCGCCGGAAAAATATCGCGTCTACGCCTTCATGAATTTCGTCGGGGTGCCGCTCGTCCACGCGCTCGGCTACGCGCCGGCCTGGGCCGGCATCGGCGAGGATCTGCCCAAGGGCGTCTTCCTGCAATGGGCCGACTGGGTCTCCAGCCCGCGCTATCTGTTCGACTCCAAATTGCCGGCGCTGGAGAACTTCGCAAAATTCAAGGGCGAGCTGCGCGCGCTCTGCTTCTCCGACGATCCCTGGGCGACGCGGCCCGCGGTCGAGCTGCTCGCGAGCGGCTTCTCCGCGATCAAGCCGGAGGTGCTGACGGTGAAGCCGTCCGACGTCGGCGCCAAGGCGATCGGCCATTTCGGCTTCTTCCGCCCCGAGCACCGCGACACGCTGTGGCGCGGCGTGGCGGAATGGATCCAGGGGGAGTGACATTACGCGGCCGCCGCGGGCAGCTTGATGACGATCCGCAATCCGCTCCGTTCGCCCTCCGTGATGTTCGCAGCGTCGATCGTTCCCCCAAGTCGATCGACAATCCGCTTGACGATCGAGAGTCCCAGACCGACGCCCTCGCCTTCCGGCCGCTGCCCACGGAAGAACGGCTCGAATATCCGGCCGATTTCGTCGGGGGACACGCCCGGTCCATTGTCCTCGATCCGAAGCACAGCCATGGCGCCGTCCTGGTAAATCGCCACATCGATCCTGCCGCCCGCCGGCGTGAAACGGAGCGCGTTGTCGAGAAGATTGCGGATCATGGCTGCGAGCATGACCGGCTCGCCGCGCACCGGAGCTGACTCGGCCCGTTCGAAGCCGAGATCGACGCCGCGGCTGATCGCCTCCCGCAAGAGATCGGCGATGACGTTCTTCGCCGCGTGATCGAGCTCCACAACCTCCCATTGCCCGCAATCGGTGGACCCAGCGTCGTGTCGCGCCAGCGCAAGCAACTGCTCCAGAAGATGCTTGCTGCGACTCATGCCCTGCCGAAGCGCCGCAAGGCGCTCGCGGGCGGCCGGTGGCAGTTCGACGTGATCGAGATTCTCAGCCTGTACACTCAATGCCGTAAGCGGTGTGCGCAGTTCGTGCGCGGCGTCCGCGATGAACCTTCGCTGCTGCCCTATCATCTCGTGCATGCGCTGCAACAGGCCGTTGATGGAAGACACGAAAGGATTCAGTTCGCTTGGGAGGTCGCGCAGCGGCAAGGCCGTCATGTCATCCGCACGCCGTGCGTTGAGTTCGTCCGCCAGCCGGACCATGGGTCGAAGCGATCCGGCAATGACCAAGGCGATCACCAGCATCAGGCAAGGGATCAGCGCGGCGATCGGAAGCACGGTGCGGAGTGCCATGTCACTTGCGATCTCATCCCTGACACCCGTGCTCTGGGCCACGGCAAACCGGCTGCCGTCGGATCGCGTCTTCAGCACCACCCGGACCGGCTTTCCCTGTCGCGTTGCATCGCGCATCCCATCCTGAAGCCGCCACAACTGGCGCTCCTCGGGTGTGCCTTGCGGCGCCCTGCCCAGCTCCATCAGCCAGACTTCGGAGTTTTCATCGACCCCATGGAGGTCCTGAGCTCCGGTGAAGCCACCGCTCTGAACGAGGCCCGCGATCTGGATCAGCACGGAGTCCTGCGTCTCGATCGCCTCATCGAATGCCCACCGGTGTGCGAAGACGCCTCCGATCAGCCCGGTCACCAGCACGATCGTCGTCAAGCTGATGAACAGCCGGCCGCGCAGCGAGTTGATCATGGCGCGCGATCCACCATCCATCCCATCCCGCGCACGTTACGGATCGCCTCCGTACCGAGCTTCTTTCGGATGGTGTGGATCAGGAATTCGACCGCATTGCTTTCGACCTCCTCGTTCCAGCCGTAAAGCTGCCGCTCGAGCTCGCTCCGCGACAGGATGGTGCCGGGGCGCGTCAACAAAGCCTGGAGCAGCGCGAACTCGCGCGCGGTCAGGAGGGCCGTTTGGCCAGACAGCGAAGCCTCGCGGGTCGCAGGATCGAGACTGAGCTTGCCGTTGCCAAGCACCGCGGGCGCACCGCTGCCTTCGCGGCGAAGCACCGCCCGCATCCGCGCCAGCAATTCGCGTATCTCGAACGGCTTGACCAGATAATCGTCGGCGCCGAGATCGAGGCCTTCGATCCTGTGATCGACGCCATCCCGCGCGGTGACGATAATGACCGGGCACCTGCAGCCATTCGCGCGCAACTGCCGCAGGATATCCCGACCGTCCGCGTTCGGCAGGCCGAGATCGAGCAGCAGGACTTCGTAGGATTCGCTCGCGGCGGCAAGCAGCGCGCTCTCGCCGTCTCTCACCCAATCGACGGCGTAAGCAGCATCCTTGAGCGCCTGTTCGACGGCGGCTCCAACCATCCTGTCGTCTTCGATCAACAGTACCCGCAAAGCTCGATCCTCGAAACCGCCGGGCCATCCGGCCGTCAAAATCATGACCGTTCCGACTTAGCGCAGAGTTAGGGAGCGCCAGCAGGCCCAAAATGCGGCGAAGGCCGCCCCGCATTGAAGATTCTCGTCCCTAAGCCCGGCCTAAGTCGCCGGCGCGACGGTCTCGCATCGCTTCGGCTTTGGGAGATTTGGGCGTGTCGCAATATTCAGGTTTTGGCGCAAGACGGATGCTGAACAAGGTTCCGGAGGTCACGGCGATCTTCTGGGCCATCAAGATTCTCTCGACCACGGTTGGCGAGACCGGCGCCGACTATCTCGCGGTGCATGTCGGCCTCGGCGCCAGCCTGACCGCGATCTGCATGAGCGGCCTGCTGGTCGCAGCCCTGCTGCTGCAACTGAACCGCCGCGTCTACGTGCCCTGGATCTACTGGCTGACCGTCGTTCTCGTCAGTATCGTCGGCACGCAGCTCACGGATCTCCTGACCGACAAGCTCGAGATCAGCCTCTACATCAGCACAGCGGCGTTCGCTTGCGCGCTCGCCGCGACCTTTGCGGTCTGGTACGGCGTCGAGCGCACGCTGTCGATCCACAGCATCGTGACGACGCGGCGCGAGCTGTTTTATTGGACGGCAATCCTGTTCACCTTCGCGCTCGGCACGGCCGCAGGCGATCTTGCCACCGAAGCACTTGGTCTCGGTTTCCAGCTCGGCGTCGCCGCCTTCGGCGTGCTGATCGCGGCGGTGATGATGGCCTATTATTTCGGCGCCAATCCCGTCCTCACCTTCTGGCTTGCCTACATCCTGACCCGCCCGCTTGGCGCCTCGCTCGGCGATCTGCTCTCGCAATCGCGCGAGTACGGCGGCATCGGCCTCGGCGCGATCCAGACCAGCATCGCCTTCCTGACCGTGATCGTCGGCCTCGTCGCCTGGGTCTCCTTCGAGGGCGACGGCAGGCGCCGCGCCGATCCGGCGCAATAGCTTCAACCGCGAAATCCCGCTCTCTGCATGAAGCAGGAGCTCCACCAGGAGAAACCACATGATGAAACTGATTTCCGCCGTCGCCGTCTGTCTGCTGACGACCTTCACAGGCGAGCCGCGCATGCATGCGACCCAGCACTTCACCTTCGTGCCGTTCGCAGAAGCCGCGACCGCAAAGCTCGGCGATCTCACGCCGTTCCGGAGCGTCGTGGTCGACGTCGCCGCGCTGATCGACAAGGGCGACCTCCCCGCCGCCAAGACAAGGATCAAGGACCTCGAGACCAAATGGGACGAGGCCGAAGCCGGATTGAAGCCGCGCGCGGCAGCCGATTGGCACACCGTCGACAAGGCGATCGACCGCGCGCTGGAGGCGCTGCGCGCGGGCGCGCCGGATGCGGCGAAGTGCAAACAGGCTGTCGCCGATCTGCTCGCGGCCATGGATACCGCCGCGAAATCCTGACGCTTCTGCGCGCCACCATCCCGTCAGCCGCGGATCCCGGTCCGCGGCTGACGCATCAACGAGGACACAATGGAAGATCAGACCAAGAGCAACATCACCAGCGAGAGCAAGGTCCCCGAGGTCACGCTCGGTTTCTGGATCATCAAGATCGCCGCCACCACGCTCGGCGAGACCGGCGGTGACACCGTCACCATGACGCTGAACTGGGGCTATCTGGCCGGGACCTGCCTGTTCCTCGCGGCCATGATCGTCCTGGTCGCGGCGCAGGTCCGCGCGCGCAAATTCAATCCGGCACTGTATTGGGCCACCATCGTCGCATCGACCACCTTCGGCACCACGATGGCCGACTTCGCCGACCGCTCGCTCGGCATCGGCTATACCGGCGGCTCGACGCTGCTGCTCACTTGTCTCGTGCTGGTGCTCGGCCTCTGGTATCGCGCCGAGGGAACGATCTCGGTCAACAGCGTCAGCACACCGCGCGTTGAGGCGTTCTATTGGGGCGCGATCACCTTTTCGCAAACGCTGGGTACTGCGCTCGGCGACTGGATCGCGGATACCGGCGATATGGGCTATCGCGGTGGCGCATTGATCTTCGCGGCCGGACTCGCCGTTGTCGCAGCACTTTACTTCTGGACCCGCGTCTCACGCGTCACGCTGTTATGGGCCGCCTTCATCTTGACGCGTCCGCTGGGTGCGACCGTCGGCGACTTTCTCGACAAGCCGCTCGACCACGGCGGCCTGGCGCTGAGCCGGCCGCTGGCCTCGGTCGTGATCGCAGCTTTTATGCTGGTGTGCCTGCTGCTGATCCCGCAACGCGCGGGGCAGCATCCCGGTGACGCCCCGGCGCCGGAGCAAGCCTGAATGGCCGAACGTTAGCGAATGATCGTCGTCAGAGACGAGTAGCGCCGGTTCGGCTTGGCCTCGCCCGGCGCAAACTGCGCGAAGGCCTCGCTGACGCGGACCGCCGGCGGCGTGTCGCTGGCGAAGCGGAATTCCTTCGGCCGCGGCGCGTAGAAGCCGGCACTGTAATAGGCGTCGTCGAAACGCGCCTCGCCGACGCCGAACAATGCGTCGCAGACGAACAGGAGCGCGTAGACTCCCGCAACCGCCGCAACGATCTCCCTGAGAACAGACATGTCGATGCCCCAACCTTTTGCAGGCAGGAAGCACACCGGTTCCAAAGCCGAGGTTTAAGGCAGCAGCCTTCTTGTCCGCAGGGTTTTCCGCCACTGAGCGGAATGCAGACAATTTTATCGATTTCGAAAAGAGAGCCCGCCTGACCGGGATCAGGCGGGCCCAGGATTGGCCGATCGGGAGGTTATCAGACGGCCAGATTCATCCAGACAGCCTTCGGCTCGGTGAAATTGTCGAGCGCGGCGGTGCCGTGCTCACGGCCGAGGCCGGAGTCGCGCTCGCCGCCCCAGGGCAGGCGCACGTCGGTGTAGCCATAGGTGTTCATCCAGACAGTGCCCGCACGCGCCCGCTTGGCGAAGCGCTGGAGCTTGCCGATATCGCGGCTCCACACGCCGGCGGCGAGGCTGTAGGCCGTGCCGTTGGCGATCCTGAGCGCATCGGCCTCGTCCTTGAACTTGATGACGCTGACGACGGGGCCAAAAATCTCCTCCTGCGAGATCCGCATCTCGTGTGCGACGCCTGCGAACACCGCGGGGCTGATGAAATAGCCGCGATCGCCGACCTTCTCGCCGCCGGTGACGAGGGTCGCGCCCTCCTTCTGGCCGATGTCGACATAGTCGAGGATCGACTTCATCTGCTTCTCGGAGATGACGGGGCCGAGCACCGTCTTGCGATCGAGCGGATCGCCGATCCTGAGCGACTTTGCGCGCGCCGCGAGTCGCTCGACGACTTCGTCGTAAGCTTTCTCCTGCACCAGCACGCGGGAGCCTGCCGAGCAGACCTGGCCGGCATTGAAGAAGATGCCTGAGGCCGCAGCCTTGGAGGCCGCTTCGAGATCGGCATCGTCAAAGATGACGTTGGCCGACTTGCCGCCGAGCTCGAGCGAGACGCGCTTGAAGTTGCTCGCCGCGCCCTTCATGATTCCACGGCCGACGCCGGGTGAGCCGGTGAAGGTCACCTTGTCCACGTCAGGGTGATTGACCAGCGCGTCGCCGACGACGCGGCCCGGACCGGTGACGACGTTGAAGACGCCCGCCGGCAGGCCCGCCTCGAGCGCAAGCTCGGCGATGCGCAGCGCCGACAGCGAGGTCAGCTCGGCCGGCTTCATCACGATGGTGCAGCCGCAGGCCAGCGCCGGCGCGAGCTTCCACATGCCGATCATCAGCGGGAAATTCCACGGCACGATGGCCGCGACCACGCCGACCGGCTCGCGCACGGTATAAGTCAAGGCATCGTCACGTACCGGCACGACGTCGCCGCTGATCTTGTCGGCCCAGCCGGCGTAGTAGATCAGCGTGTCGACGGCAGCCGGAAAGTCCTGGCGCGTCGTCGCGGAGATCGGCTTGCCGGCATCGATCGACTCGAGCTCGATGATTTCTTCGGCGTGCTGCTTGAGCAGATCCGCCCAGCGCAGCAGGATCTGGCCGCGCTCCGAGGCGCGCATCGTACGCCACGGACCTTCGAATGCCCGGCGCGCGGCTGCCACGGCGTGCTCGACATCGGCCTCGCCGCCTTCGGCGACGACGGCGATGACCTGCCCTGTGGCGGGGTTGAGGGATTTGAAGGTACGGCCGGAGCTCGCGGGGACGCGGCGGCCGTCGATGAGCAGATGCTGCGGCCGGGACATGAATTCGGTCGCCGGAGAGTGCGCAAAGTCATATGCAACGGACATCATATTTCTCCTGTTCTGGTATACCAGACTAAGCGCCAATTGGCTGGAGTAAATATGATATGGTTTGCAAATGGACGTCCCATATATGAAGCGAAGTTCATAAGGAAAACCCATGCTTCAGATCGAGATCGAGGCTGTCTGGCGGTTTCGCCGGGAAGGCAATCCGCGCACCGTGGTGGTGATGCTCGGCGTGCTCAACGAAATCCGGAAGACCGGAAAGATCACGAGCGCGGCCAGCGATGTGCACCTGTCCTACCGGCACGTCTGGAATCTGATCGAGCAATGGTCGGAGTTCTTTGGAACCCCTCTGGTCGAGACCCAGCGCGGCAAGGGGTCAAAGCTCACGCCGTTCGGCGAGCGGCTGGTGTGGGCCGGCGAGCGCATGCAGGCCCGGCTCGGGCCACAGCTCGAAAATCTGGCGCAGGAGCTGGCGAGCGAGATCAAACCGTTCCTCGAACAGCGCCCTTCGGTGATCCGCGTTCATGCCAGCCACGGCTTTGCCGTGGCAAAATTGCGCGAATTCCTCGATCGCGAGCCCGGCATCGGCGTCGATTTGCGCTATGTCAGCAACCAACATTCGCTGGTCGCGCTGGCGCAAGGCGCCTGCGACCTCTCCGGCCTGCATCTGCCGCACGGCGCGCTGCGCGCGCAAGGCATCAAGGCGGCGCGCGAATGGCTCGATCCGCGCGAGGATCGCATCATCAGTTTCGTCACGCGCGAGATGGGGCTGATGGTCGCGCGCGGCAATCCGCTGCGCATCGCCTCGCTTCATGACCTCACCGGGCCAAAAGTCCGCTTCGTCAACCGCGACCATGATTCCGGCACGCGGCTGTTGTTCGACCAGCTGCTTGCCGCGAACGGCATCGACGAGAGCAAGATCAACGGCGCGCAGCAGATCGAGTTCACACACGCGGCCGTCGCGGCCTATGTCGCGAGCGGCATGGCGGATGCGAGTTTTGGCGTCGAGGCGGCCGCCCGCCACTTCGGCCTCGATTTCATCCGCATCCTCACCGAGGATTATTTCTTCGTCTGCAAGCGCGCCTTCCTCGATACGGGGCCGATGCAGCGCATCCTGGAGATCATGCACAGCGCCGATTTCCGCGCCGCCGTCGCCACGCTGCCCGGCTACGTGCCGTCGGATACCGGCAACGTGACCGGCGTGAAGGCGTTTCTGGAGATGCACGCCGTGCGGTGATGCTCGGCTCGGCAACGATCTCACGTCCGGCCGATGGGATACGCGTTACGGGGACTATCGGCAGCGGCCGATCTTCGTCGGCTCGCTCAAGCTGATCGTCAATCATATCTGATCCGGCGCGGCACCTTATTGCCGAGCGCTCGGACTCAGCAGGCAGGCCGCAAGCTCGGTGCGGTTGTGCACGCCGAAGCGTCGGCACAGGTTCGCGACGTGCTCCTTCACAGTCTGATCGGAAATCCCCATCTCGCGGGCGATTTCCTTGTTGGTCTGGCCGCGGCAGACCCGGATGGCGACGTCCGCGGACCGTGGCGGAAGCGATGCGGAGAGCGTCGCCACCGGCGTCGTTGCCGGCTCGGGGACCCGGATTGCGGCAGGATGGGCGTCGATCGCGCCCGCGTTCGTCATGTTGGTCAAAGCGAGCGAGCCGGCCCGACACAGCATCTCCATGCGCTGCCGCGACCGCATCGTGTAGGGCGCGTCCGTATCGGTCGTCGCCGTAAACAGCACGCCGACGATCTTCTGCCCGCACCACAACGGGCCGCCCATGTTGTATGCAAAGCCCCACTCGTGCTGCATCTCGAAGGACGGACTGTGCCGCCATTGCTGCGGACCGATCACCGTTTCACCGTCGACCGCGCGGCCTTGGGTCATGATGCAGTCGAGCACGGGGTCGCGCTTCCAGAAGCCGGCCCTGTAATTGTCGAGCAGGCCTTCTGCGACGTGCCGGCTGTAGACCAGTTCCGGTTCGAGCCCGTCGAGCAAATAGAGGCCGACGGTCGGCGATCCCGTCAATTCCGTAATCGCCGAGCAGCAGGCAATGCCAAGGGCGCGCACCGAGCGGCTCTCGGCGATGGACATCAGCCGATCTGCGAGCTGGCGCTCGGGCAGACCATCCAAATGCTCCTGCTCGGCTCTCACCGCCACTCCTCGCGCGAACGCGCGGTGCCCTCGGACACACGCGCGTCATTGCCGATTGTTATAGGCTTAAAATTTCTGCCTCGCCTGACCTTTGGTCAAGCGAAAAGAAGCGGCAAAACACTGCTCTCCCGGCCCAGCTTTGCGGCAGAGCAGCATGGCCAACACCCCCCATGATGGGGGATTGCTGCTTTGGGCGCCTCATCTCTAGCATCCCGGCCATCGGGATCGCGTAACGACGTTCGCGCGGTTCCGACGGGGACATCTCGACACCAACGCGAGCCGTTCGTCGCGCGCACCAACAGTCTTTGGCGCGTGTGGGCGGAGTCTTGCCCGCGACCGGCGTGTGTTCCGCCCGACCCAGATCTTCGCGTGAAGCAGCGTTGCGCGAAGAACCAACAGCCCGACGTGGAGACACCGACCATGAGCCCTTCCGTGCAACTCGCCGTAAAGCCTTCCGCGACCCCGACGGTGGCCGAGTTCCATGCGCGCCTCGACGCGCTGCTACCGCTGGTCGAATCCAGGGCCGCGGAGGCTGAGACACAGGGCTATCTGACTGACGACGTGGTGGCGGCGCTGCGCAAGGCCGGCATCTACACCATGCTGTTCCCGAAGGAGGTCGGCGGCGCCGAGCTTCTGCCCTACGACGCCATGACCGTGATCGAGCGGCTCGCTTACGCACACGCCTCCGCCGGCTGGTGCGCCATCGGCAACAACATGGAAGGCACGACGCTCGCCATCTACATCGAGGACGAAGGCATCAAGAAAGTCTTCTCTGGCGGCCCCGACATTACGATTGCCGGCAACGGCGTGCCGCGCGGCTTCGCCCGACCGGTCGATGGCGGTTACATGATCCGTGGCAACTGGGCCTATGGCAGCGGCATTCAGCACGCCGAGTGGGTCCATTCAGGCTGCTTCGTCACCGATGCATCCGGCAAGGACATGGTGTTCGGTCCGAACGGCCAGCCCAAGATCGTGGTCACCCACCATCCGCGCGCGACCATCAAGTTGATGGGCAATTGGGACGTGCTCGGTCTGCGCGCGACGGGAAGTTTCGACTACACTTTGAGCGAGGGCGACGAGCTGTTCGTACCCACGCACATGACCTACGATTTTGACATTGGCGCGCCGCGCCGAGGTGGCGTGCAGGGTGCGCTGGGACTGGCGGGCTACAGCGCCTGGGCGCATTCCGCCTGGGCCGTCGGTGTCGGCCGCCGCATGCTCGACGAACTCGTCAAGGTAATCGTCCAGCGCCAGGATCCATTCGGCAAGTCGCGCGACAGCGCGAGCTTCAAGTTCCAGTTCGCGCAGGCCGAAGCTCGTTTCCGCGCAGCACGTGCGTTGGTCCACGAAACCTGGAAGGACGTCTCGGAGACTTGCGCCGGCGGTGAAAGTCCGTCGCTGGAGCAGATGACGATGATCAAGCTGTCACTGCGCCACGTCCACGACGTTCTGTCGGATGTCGCCACCTTCGCGCATCGCGCCGCGCGCGGCGCCTCGCTGCACAACACGCCGATGCAGCGGTTCTATCGCGACATCCATTCGGGCACGCAGCACATCCTGATGGCCGACCAGATCGTCGAAGAGTGCGGCCGCGCGCTGCTCGGCCTCCCCGGCCCTGGTGCGCAATGGACGGTCTTCGGGGTGACAGGCTGAGCAAGCGACCAGACACGAGGGCGTCGACGTGAGGACATCCCGCATCGTTGGCTTCTGCGGCAATAGTTGGCGCCCGGCGAAGTCGCGCATGCTGGTGGAAGCCGTCGCCGCCGATCTTCAGGCGCAGCATGGACTGAAGGCCACCGTGCTCGATCTTGTCGATGCCGGTTGCGGCATCGCCGGCTTCACCCGGACTGCACTCGATGACAGCGCGCGCGCCGTCGTCGAGGCCATCGAACAGGCCGACGGTCTCGTGATCGGATGCCCGGTGTTCCAGGGCTCTTATCCCGGATTGTTCAAGCACGTATTCGACTTGATCGAGCCCAGCGTGCTGCGCAATCGCCCGGTGCTGCTGACCGCGGTCGGCGGCGGCCTGCGCCACTCGCTGGTGGTCGAGCACCAGCTCCGCCCGCTGTTCGGCTTCTTCGAAGCCTGCACGGTTTCGACGGCGATCTACGCCAGCAGCGGCGAGATCGTACCAGGCGAGCCGCTCGCACCAATGACGGCCGCGCGGCTCGCCAACGCCGTCGAACAATTCGCCTCACTTCTCAGCGGTCGCCAGGAAGCCGCCGCATGACTCACCAACGCCCGGCTCTGCCGCCTTCAACCGGAGACGACCATGCTTGATACCGTCAAACCCTCGCCCGATCTCACAGGCTTCTCCCGCGCGGAACATGCGATCAACGGCGTGCGGACCGTCGTTCACAGCATCGGAAGCGGCCCGGCGCTGGTGTTCCTGCACGGCACCGGCACCTTCACCGGCTTCGAGATGGCGCGCGATTGGGCGAAGCGGCACACGGTCATCATCCCCTATCATGCGGGCTTTGGCGACTCCGGCGACGCCGAGACGATCGACACCGTCGAGGATCACGTCCTTCACTACATGGATCTGTTCGACAAGCTTGGCCTTGAGCAGTTCGACCTCGCCGGGTTCTCCCTCGGCGGATGGCTTGCCGCGGAGTTCGCGATCCGTCAGCCGCATCGGGTCCGCAAGCTGGTGCTGGTTGCGCCCGCCGGTCTTGTGGTCGGAAGCGCGCCTGCGCCCGGATTGTTCGAGATCGCACCGCAAGAACTGCCAGCCTATCTCGCGCACGATCCGGCCGCGGCACTCCGTTACTTTCCCAAGGCGCCCGATCCGGCCTTCGACGCCCGGCTTGGACGCGAGGTCACGGGCTTTGCCAAGCTGATCCGCAGCGAACCGCAGGGCAATCCCAAGCTCGCGCACTGGCTGCATCGGATCACGATGCCGACGCTGGTGCTGTGGGGGGCCGCAGATCGCTTGCGCCCGACCGCCCAGGCAGATGCCTGGAAAGCAGGGCTCCTCAACGCACGCGTGACGCTGGTGCCGGCGACCGGTCATCTCGTGTTCGAGGAAACGCCGCCTTCCGCACACTACGTCACCGATTTTCTCGCCGATTGATCCGCACACAACAGAGGACACCACCATGATCGAGATGCCTCCGGGCGTGACCCCTGCCAAAGAAGGCTTTGGCAACGTCATCTGGAACATTCTGGGCCAGACCTACACGCTGAAGCAGCATTCCGAGGCGTCGATGGCCTGGCATGCCGTGTTTCCGGATGGCACCTTCGTGCCGCCGCACGTGCATCCGACCCAGGATGAATTCGTCTATGTGCTGAGCGGCCGCTACGACCTCTGGCTCGACGGCAAGGACTTTGTCGCCAAGGCCGGCGACCTCGTCCGCATGCCCAAGGGCATCCCCCACGGCATCTTCAACAAGTCGGGTGAAACCGCCACCAGCCTGTTCTGGGTCGCACCGACGCGGTCGCTGAAAGAGCTGTTCGAGCGCATCCACAATCTCCCCGATCCGCAGGAGGTCGTGCGACGTGCCGCCGAACACGAGGTCAACTTCCTGCCGCCGCCCGCCTGAGGCCACGCCGATTCCGTCGACACGCAAACCGCGAGAACCGATGATGACCATGCTGACAACAACTTGGACGTCCATCTCCGAGAACGACCGCCGTCGGATAGCCCGGTGGCAAAAAGGCATGCTGGCGCTCGCCATCCTCTGCGAGATCTTTCTCGCCGCCGACTGGTATGCCTTCGCGGCCGTACTGCCCTTCGTCTCCGAGAGCCTCAAGCTCAATCCCGCCGAGGCCGGGCTTGCGCAAGGCATCTTTGCGCTGACCTACGGTATCGGCATGGTGGTGTGGTCTCCGGTCAGCCGGTCGATGACGGCGCGCAACATGCTGCTGATCGGGCTTGCGGGCACTGGTATCGGCATGGTGCTCCAGGTGTTCGTGCAAAGCTACACACAGCTCGTGATGCTCCGGCTCGTGATCGGCTTCTTCGACGCCGGCATCTTCATCGGCAACATGAAGCTGATCTTCGGCTGGTTTCCGCAAAGTCGGCGTGGCTCGGTGGTAGGCATCATCCTCGCCGCCTACAGCCTCGCCATCACCATGGATTTCGCGCTCGGCATTCCCCTGACGATTGCGACCGGTTGGCGGACCTTCTTCGCCGTGCTGGCAATCGGCACGCTGCTCGTTGCAGCCGTCGACGCACTCGTCGTCCGCAACAATCCGCGCGAGCTCGGCTTCGACGGTTTCACCTGGGGCAACGAAACACCGCAGGAGCACCTGCCGCTCGGCGAGATCTTCCGCTCGAAATGGATCGCGGTCGGCGGCTTCGGCATCGTGGCCTGCACCTTCGCGATCGCCGGCACCGCCACCTGGGTGGTACCGGCCTTCATCACAGTACAGCACATGCCGCCGGAAGCCGGCGCTGTCATCGGCACCGTCATGGGGTTGTCGCAGGTGCTATTCCTGGTGATTGGCGGCTACATGTCCGATCGGCTCGGCAAGCCCTTCATGATCAAACTCACCGCATGTCTCGCTTTCCTGACCGCGCTGATGTTCCTGTGGAGCGTGGTCACACCGATGTCGTTCGCGATGCTGGTGCTGTTTGCAGCACTCAGCGGTATCGCGCTTCTCGGCGGCGGCGCTATCTTCGCCCTGCTCAGCGAAAAATACTCCGACGCGCTCGCACCGGCCGCGATTGGATACGCCGAGGTATTTGGCATCTTCTCGGCCTTCGTGGCGCCCTGGATGATGGGCGCCATCATCAACGCCTCGGCCGGCTCGTTCACCGGTGCCTTCATTGCTTTCGCGGTGGTCGAGCTCATCATCGTCGGCCTTTTGATGATCCTCGCCCGCGAGGACGTCAGTCAGGGCGCGGTGGTCGGAAGCCCCGCGGAATAAGATGCAGCGATCAAGGGCACGGGGCTGAAGCCCGTGCCCTTGGGACCTCGACAAAGGTCCATCTTTTGGGAAATCGGGCGCCCTCACCTTGTCCGCGACGGGCAAGAGTGGCAATCTCGCATGCAAATGCCCCAAGAGACCCCATCATGTCGCGCGCGAGCGCCAAATCGCTTCCCCAGCTCAGTCTGCGCATCGACCTCGATGGCGAGGATCGGATCGGGCCCGGCAAGATCGAGCTTTTGGAGCAGATCCGCGAGCAAGGCTCGATCTCGGCGGCCGGCCGCGCCATGGACATGTCCTACAAGCGTGCCTGGGACCTCGTGGACGAAATCAACCGCATTTGCGGACATCCCGTGGTCGAGCCGCAGGCCGGCGGCAAGAACGGCGGCGGCGCGATGCTCACGCCCTTCGGCGACAAACTTGTTGCGCGCTACCGCAAGATCGAGCGCGACGCCGCCCGCGCGGTGCACAAGGAGCTGGAAGCGCTCAGGAGCGACATCGGCCGTTCGCGGAAATCGTGAACGCGCGGGCGCGCATGGACGGGTCGCAACCCGGCCGCTGGCGGCTCGCTATCGCATCCAGCGTGGCAGGGGCAGATTTTTCTTGCGCAGGAATTCCGGGTTGAACAGCTTGGATTGATAGCGCTGTCCGCCATCCGCGAGGATGGTCACGATGGTTTTGCCTGGACCGAGGTCGCGCGCAAGTCGCATGGCGCCAACGATATTGATCGCGCTTGAGCCGCCCAACACCAGTCCTTCATGCTCGATCAGGTCGAACAGGACAGGCAAGGCTTCCTCGTCCGTAATCTGATATGCCGTATCGATGGGGGTGCCTTCGAGGTTCCGGGTGACACGGACTTGCCCGATCCCTTCGGTGATGGAGTCTCCCTCCGTCGTCAGTTCGCCTTTGGTGAACCAATTGTAGAGAGCGGCCCCCATGGGATCGCTGAGCGCAATCTTGATGCCGGGATTTCGCTCCTTGAGGGCTCGCGCGATCCCACCCAAGGTACCGCCGCTCCCGACGGCGCATGTGAAGCCGTCGATTCTTCCATCCGTCTGCTGCCAAATCTCCGGACCGGTCGTGCGATAGTGCCCCTCCCGATTGGCGACATTATCGAACTGATTGGCCCAGAAAGCACCGAGCTCCTCGGCGAGCTGACCGGAATAGCGCGCGTAATGACCGGGATTGGAATAGGGAACGGCCGGCACCAGGCGCAGGTCGGCACCGCACAACCGCAACATGTCCTTTTTCTCCTGACTTTGCGTGTCAGGCATCACGATCACGCTTCGATAGCCGCGTGCATTCGCCACAAGTGCTATGCCGATTCCGACATTGCCGGCCGTCCCTTCGACGATGACACCTCCCGGCTCAAGCTTGCCGCATCGTTCGGCATCGTCGATCATGGCCAGCGCCGCGCGATCCTTGATCGAGCCGCCGGGATTGAGAAATTCGGCCTTGCCATAGATCTCGCAACCCGTGGCCTCCGACGGCATTCGCAGCCTGATCAATGGCGTGTTGCCGATAGCGTCCAGGAAACCCGTTCGAACATTGCTCATCGCTTGCCACCTCTACGCGCCCGCAACTTTAGGCTGGCGAACAGGCAAAGCGATTCTCTAGTTCAGGCGACGCGTGCAACATTTCCGGCGTTCGACCGGCCCAATCGGCAATTCCATTCTTAGGCGGTGTTTTGTTTGCGCCTATGGCTCAAGTCGCTAGTTCGGCCGCACCGACATTTCCGGCATCGGCTGGGTCAGCGCTTCGCCGAGCAGGCTCTGCTCGGCTTTCGGGATCGAGAAGCGCACCTTGAAGCCGTCCTCGGTCTGAAGCGTAATGATGCGCTGGGTCGTATCGGTCGCCTGCTCGATCGCCCAGGACGCCAGCGGATAGGCGTAGCGCAGGCTCTGGTCGCCGTAGCGGGCCTTCAACGCCGCCTCGAGCAGTCCGGGCAGCGTCATGATGAGGGCGCCGACCTGGTTGAGCGAGACGCTGACCGCGGCGGGGTTGCCCGCCAGATCCTCGAAGCCCAGCGAGATCGCACCGCCGTCGGACGCCACCTCGCAGGTCGTGAGCTGCCTCACCTTGATTTCCATCGTCGGTCCCGGAACACAGTTCGCTATATTCGTCACGATATATCGATATGTCCACCCGCGTCCAGCCCTGCTTTTCTGGAATTGATCGAACCGGCCGCCATGGTCGGCTCGGCGAAGTCGTGATATATAGTTCGATATAACGAGGCCCCGAACGGCCCGTTTCTGCAAGGGAGCGCAAAGCCAATGAGTGACTACAATCTTCTCATCGACGGCAAGATGGTGCCCGGCGACCAGACCATGCCGGTTCTCAATCCCGCGACCGAAGAGGTGCTGGCGCAGTGCCCGCGTGCCTCAAAGGCGCAGCTTGATGCCGCCGTCGCCGCGGCGAAGGCCGCCTTCCCGGCCTGGGCCGCGACCCCGATGGCGGAACGCCGCAAGCTCGTGAACAGGATGGCCGACGTGATCGAGGCCAATTCGGGCGAGCTCGCCCACATCCTCACCAGCGAGCAAGGCAAGCCGCTTGGCGACGCCACCGGCGAGGTCCTCGGCATGGCCGCGTTCTTCCGCTACCTCAGCTCGCTCGAATTGCCGATGAAGGTGATCGAGGATTCCGGTGACCGCAAGGTGGAAGCCTATCGCCGCCCGCTTGGCGTCGTCGGCGCCATCATTCCCTGGAACTATCCGCTGCTCATCCTCAGCTTCAAGCTGCCGTCGGCGCTGCTCGCCGGCAACACGCTGGTGGTGAAGCCGGCGCCGACCACGCCGCTCGCGACCCTGCGCTTCGCCGAGCTGATCAAGGACGTCCTGCCGAAGGGCGTTCTCAACTTCATCACCGACGCCAACGATCTCGGCGGCGAGATGACCAAGCATCCTGATATCCGCAAGATCTCGTTCACCGGCTCTTCCGCCACGGGGCAGAAGGTGATGGCGAGCGCGGCGCAGACGCTCAAGCGCATCACGCTCGAGCTCGGCGGCAACGACGCCGGTATTGTGCTCGACGATGTCGACCCGAAAAAGGTCGCTCCCGGCATCTTCGAGGGCGCGTTCCAGAACTCCGGCCAGGTCTGCCTCGCCATCAAGCGGCTCTACGTCCACGAGTCCGTCTATGACGAGCTCTGCAACGAGCTGGTCGCGATCGCCAAGAGCACGGTGGTCGACGACGGCGCCAAGCAGGGCACCAAGCTCGGGCCGCTGCAGAACAAGATGCAGTACGAGAAGGTGAAGACGTTCCTCGAGGACGCGCGCAAGAACGGCAAGGTGGTCGCCGGCGGTTCGGCGATGGACCGTCCCGGCTATTTCATCGAGCCGACCATCGTGCGCGACATCCAGGAAGGCTCGAAACTGGTCGACGAGGAGCAGTTCGGCCCGGTGCTGCCGCTGATCAAGTACTCCGACAAGAACGATGCGATCCGCCGCGCCAACGCCACCACCTACGGCCTCGGCGCGTCGGTCTGGTCTTCCGACATCAAGCGCGCACACGAGGTCGCAACGCAGCTCGAGTCCGGCACAGTCTGGATCAACAAGCACCTCGACATGGCCCCGCACATCCCGTTCGGCGGCGCCAAGCAGTCGGGCATCGGCACTGAATTCGCCGAGGAAGGTCTCGCCGAGTTCACACAGCTGCAGATCATCAACGGCCCGCCGGCGGCCTGATCGGAAAACCGGGGCCGCGGCGGAAACGTCGCGGCCCCAATTCTTTGCCGTCAAACGGAGGCCGACCATGTTCGATGCGCAATGCGACCTCGCCGCCCTCGTCTACGAGGCGCATCAGGACCCCGACGCGGTCCTGCGCAGCTTCGCGGCGGATCTGAATGCGCGTGGCTGTCGCGTCGTCGGCATGGTTCAGGCCGGCCAATGCGCGGATTCGAGCCTGTCGGCCGTGCTGCTTCACAGCGGCGAGACGCTTCTGCTCGCGCAGGATTTCGATCCGGCCGCGCGCGGCTGCCGTCTCGATCTCGCGCGGCTGCAAAATGCGGGGATGCGGATCGCGGACGCCCTCTCGCATGGCGCCGATCTCGTCATCATCAACCGCTTCGGCAAGCGCGAACGCGACGGCAAGGGCCTGTCCCATCTGATTGGACGCGCGCTGGGCGCCGACATTCCCGTGGTGATCGCGGTCGGCAGAGACCATTTCGCCGACTGGATCAAGTTCGCCGGCGGCATGAGCGTCAGGCTCGGCTGCGAACGCGACGCGCTGGAGGCGTGGTGGCGGAGCATCTCCACAAGCAACGCGCGGCTTGACGTCGGATCACATCCTACGGTGTGCGAAATTCTGAAGTGAACGATCTGAGCCTGCCGGACTCGCGTACTTGTCCGTGAAGTCCTCACAGCATCGCGCCGACTTCCGCTGTCGCCGCCGCGCAGGCAGTAGTTTCCCGGAATATGGCCGACGGTCGGGCCTCTGATACGCTTGTGCGGATTCAACCCGCTCACCCCGACATGCCCTGGGTTCCCAAAATGCCGGTCCGTCGGCTAAAGCCATCGCGCGTCCTCAGCGTCGAGCGCTTCTCGGACTTCGACGAGTTTCGCGCCAACGAGGTGCTCGGACTCGGCACCAGCACGCCGCTCCATCCGCGGGAATTCTCGTTGTCTCGCGCCATCCTGCCGCTCCGCGACGGGCTCTTCGTGCTCCAGCGCTCCTTTGCACGGCGGTATGAGGCCGAGATCGGTACGGACAACGGCGTCGGCCTCGTTGTTCCCCTCACCTTTCACTCCATCGCCAATGGCCGCGAGGTCGATAGTTCGATGATCGCCGTCATGCGCGGCAAAGCCCCCGTCAAGGCGATCGAGCATCATCCCAACACTTACCTGATGCTGCGCTTCAACTCGGACATGCGCCATCGCGGCTGGGCGGATTTCGACACCGGCCTCGCCTATGTCCGCACGCAGGACGAGCCGATGACGCGCCTGCGCGCGGCTATCCTGGAGATGTTCTCGCTGGCGTCGGCATGCAACGATCCCCGGCAGTTCGAGGCGCTCTACCGCCCGGTCCAGGAAACGCTGCTCGCCGGCCTCGACGCCACCCTGCTGCCGGCAGGCGCACGCAGCGCCCGCCCCGGTTCATTCGACAAGCACCGCAAGCTGATCGCGCATCTCGACGACGTCGTTGCGCTGTTCGGCAGCAAGCCGCTTTACAGCGACGACCTCGCCGCCGCGCTCGGCGTGTCCGTGCGCACGCTCCAGGTCGCGACGCACGCGGTGCATGGCGTGAGCCTGCACCACTATCTGCGCCTCAAACGGTTGTGGGCCGTTCGCGTCCAGCTCATGACCGGGGGCGATGGCTTGACCGTCAAGGCCGCAGCGCTCGGTAACGGCTTCTGGCATCTGGGCGACTTCTCAAGGAGCTACAGACTGGCCTTCGGCGAAGCGCCGTCCGAGACGCTGGCACGCGGACGGCGTCCGTTGCATCTGGCCATCGGCGCCTGAGAGCGCGGATCGCCCCTCAGGCGTGACCCTTGCGGTGCCCGCTCTCGCTGATGCGGTCGACCCAGGCGATACCGATTGCGGAAATGATGAAGGTCAGGTGGATCAGGACCTGCCACATCACCCCGGACTCGGTGAAATTGCTGCGCGTGGTGCCGAGATTGCCGGCCTCGATGAAGGTCCTGAGCAGCGAGATCGAGGAAATGCCGATGATCGCCATCGCGAGCTTGATCTTCAGCACGCTGGCATTGACGTGGCTCAGCCATTCCGGCTCGTCCGGATGGCCGTTCAGGTTCAGGCGCGAGACGAAGGTCTCGTAGCCGCCGACGATCACCATGACCAGCAGGTTCGAGATCATGACGACGTCGATCAGTCCGAGCACGACCAGCATGATCTGCTGCTCGCTGGCGTCGAACGAGTGCGCGACCAGGTGCCAGAGCTCTTTCAGGAACAGCAGCACATAGACGCCCTGCGCGACGATGAGGCCGACATAGAGCGGCACTTGCAGCCAGCGCGAGCCGAAGATGAGCTGGGCGAATGGGCCGATTTTCGGTCGCGGCCCGGCGTGCGCCGAAGGTGCTTTGGGTTCAGACGTCATGGATCACTCCGGATTGCAGGCAGGAATTGTCGCCTCAGAGACTCGCGATGACGGGCGCGAGCTCGAGCGAACCGCGATAGATCATCTCGAAGGCGACGTAAACGATGATGGCGAGACCGACATAGGCGATCCAGCGCTGCTTCTGCAACACCCGGCCGAGCAGATCGGCGGCGACGCCCATCATCGCAACCGACAGCAACAGTCCGAACGCGAGGATGTAGGGATGCTCGCGCGCGGCGCCTGCGACCGCGAGCACGTTGTCGAGCGACATCGAGACGTCGGCGGCGACGATCTGCAACGCCGCTTGCCCGAAGGTCTTGCGCGACGCCGGTGCGCTGCCCGCGCTGCCGCCATGGCTCAACGAGAGCTCGGTGTGCGCGGACTGCTCGCGCAGCTCGCGCCACATCTTCCAGCACACCCACAGCAGCAGCACGCCGCCGGCGAGCAGCAGGCCGATCACCTGCAGGAGCTGGGTCGCGACGCCGGCGAAGACGATGCGCAAGGCTGTGGCGGCGACGATGCCGACGACAATGGCGCGGCGGCGCTGCTCGGCCGGCAGGCCGGCGGCGGCAAGGCCGATGACGACGGCGTTGTCGCCGGCCAGCACGAGGTCGATCAGGATGACCTGGAGCAGCGCGGTCAGCGCGTCGGCGGTGATGAATTCAGTCATGATTGATCATTTTTCGATGCGGACGGATCGAGCCATTGCGGCTTCTTCCGCTCGACCCAGTCAAGGACCTTGGAGCGCGAGGCGCGCAACGCGGGGACGTCTTCGGCGAGCAATGCGAGGCCGAGCGGCAGCATCCAGACTCCGAGCACCGGCAGGAAGGAGAGCACGCCGCCAACAATGAGCAGCGCGCCCGACGGGATCCTCACCCAGCGGCTGGACGGTTTCAGCAGATAGGCGACGGTGTCGCCCATGCGCGGCGGCAGGCGGCGGACGAGCTTGTCGAGACGCGGGTCGCCACCGGCCATCTGGCCGGTGGTGCCCCCATTTCCTGCCGTACGCTCGTCCGATGCTGCACTCATGCTCACTCCTGCGTGGCGGCGCGCCGTTCAACGCCTGCGCTGCCTGGCGCCACCGGTTTTGCGCGCGGCAGCACCAGCGTCAGCAGGCGCAACAGCTTGATCGCCTGCACCTCATGGGGATGCACGTCCTCGTCCGCAGCCGCGACGCGCTCCGACAGTTCCATCAAATGGGCCGACAGCGGCAGGTCCGAGACCGGACGCAACGTGTCGATCACCACATTGGCAAAGTCGGGCTCCTCGAGCCGTTCCGCCAGTTCGTCGAAAATCGCAAACAGCCGGTCGTCACTCATGTGCGGCGCCAGTCCGCGATCCCTGATGAAGCGGATCACCTCGTCGCGCTCGACCGGCGAAACGCGCCGGTCGGCGACGGCGACGAGCGCGCCGGCGATGACCAACGCGACCGCGGCCTGCTCGTTCAGCCTGGACGGTTCCGTGATCTCGATTTCGATCGGATTGGAATTGGCGGCGTCAGACATCGTAGCTCCCTTACGTTGCGAAATGACCGCGCGGGGCTGCGATGGGGACGATTGAGTCGGAGAGAACTCGAGAAGGCCCGACGATCGGCCGATCCATCGCATTTGCGCGGGACAGGTCATCCGACATCGCGAGGTTTTGCCGACATGGTCGGCGTCCTCGCCAGAGGGGCCCGGATTCTTGTTCGCTCCAGACATAAAGATGGGTGGGCCGGAATCAAGGCAACAAGACTGCGACCAGCCGCCGCATCGGGTTCCGTGTCAGTGAATTTGGTTAAGCAGCGATGCACGTGTCCCGGACGCGCTGCAGCGCTCTTCGCGTTGCTGCGCCGAGCCGGAACCCAGAAAGCCACGCATTCCGCTGCAACATCGGCCCCGGCTCAGCAGCGCACCGCCAAGAGG
>NZ_JBFUGY010000045.1:0-68500 GCF_056402655.1 Bradyrhizobium sp. P3_C3
CGCCGAGCCCAGGTCGAGACCACCTTCGCTACTCTCAAACGCCGCATGCGGCTGAGCCGAGCCCAGGTCGAGACCACCTTCGCTACTCTCAAACGCCGCATGCGGCTGACCTGCATCCGCTACGTCGGTCTGATCAAGGCGACCGGGCAAGTCGTGCTCGCCTCGATCGCCTTCAACATGAGGCGGTGGGCCACGATCGCCGCGTGAGCCGCCCTCCGAGGGCGACAACTACAGATCTTGGCAGGCAATTGCCGCGACCAGGGCATTCGCACCTGACGTCTTCAGCCTCAAGAGCCGATAACGCAACAGGCCCACAAGGGGAGAAGGGAAGAAAGCATCACGCGCGCGCGCCGAGCACGGCCCGCGCCGCCACGACATATTCCAGCCAATGCGCATCCGCATAGCGTTCGGCCTGCCGTGCGCAGGTGACGTCAGGGGCATGGGCGGCGGCAATCGTGCGCGCGAATCGCTCTTCGGCGACCGTCACGTCACCAGGCTCGGCCGACGGTACGCTAGCCGCCACCGCGGTCGGAGCGACAGCGAGGCCCGCCAGACCAGTGAGCAGGATGCGGCGTGACGTGTTCATGGCTGTGTCCTTCCAATGTCCGGCCCGCACTCCGGCCGGCGCGTATGTCAGTGCGATCACGGCAGGGTAGCCGCGCACATCCGTGCCGTCCATCGCTTACGGATACCGCTTGACCACCCGAGCGATCACGTTCCATCCAACAACGGTTCCGTCATCAAATCGCCACGCGTCGGATTGTCACGTGTCCCATCACAACCCGTCGCATCGCCAGGCTTCGCGTGCTGTCGCGATGGGACTGCTTTGTCTGACGATCTCGGCAGGCACTGCCTTCGCTGCCGACGATGAGGACGACGCGCCGGCAAAGCCCGATGTCCCCAACATCTACCTCGATCTTCGCACGATCTATGCGACCATCCCCGCCGTCACGCTCGGGCTCGGCTTCGGCAACACATCATTGTCGGCCGCATTCGAAGCGCTGGCGGTACGCAGAGGCACGACGCTGCCGAGCGGCTTGCCGGCGGCGTCCGCAAGCGCGTGATGAGCGCGCAGGTCTTTGCCGACAAGGTTCAGTTCGGCCTCACCATGAGCATCGGCATGGCGGCAGCCACCGTCAGCATGTCCTGCATCGACGTGCTGATGGGCGCGGCCGATCATGCGCTCTACCAGGCCAAGGCCGAAGGCCGCAATCGCTGCATCGCCTGGGCGCCTCCGCCGCCTGTAAGCAAGGCGGCGGAGTGATCGTCGAAGCAGCGTCTACTCTGGCACCGGCACGTCAAACGTGTTGAGCGTGACCGAGACCATGCAGTAGACGCCGACGAGATAGGACAGCTCGGCCGCGCCGTGCTCGCCGAACTCCTTCACCGCGGCGCGCCAGGTCAATTCCGGCAGCACGCCGCCGCTGACCAACGCGGACGCAACGTCGTAGGCGACGGCCTCCTGCTTGGTGAGATCGACCGGCCGCTGGCCCGCGACGATGGTCGCGAGCTTCTCGTCGGAGAGGCCGCGCTGCTCGGCAACGAGCACATGAGCATAGAGCTCGTAGCCGGAGCGGAAATGCGAGCCGGTGACGAGGATCGCGACCTCGCGCACCGGCGCCGGCAGCAGCGGGTTCGACGCGATTGCCTTGACCAGCTCCCACACCGGCTTGCCGAAGCGCGGCTCGCGGATCCAGGGATTCCACGGCCCCAGCAGCGCGCCGTCGTCGCGCATGTTCACGAAGCCCTTGAAGTGGTCCTTGATGCCAGCTCGCATGTCGTCATAGAGCGGCTTCTGTTCGTCGGTCAGATCTTTCGGATCGAGAATGGGAAGGCGCACGGCATGATCTCCTCGTTGAGAAGAGGCGAAGCTCACCCGCGTGTGCGTGCAAGGCAAGTGAAGTTGCCGTGACGATCGTGCCATTTTGGAAGTGGCAGGAAAACGTCGGCTAGGATGCCTCGGGGCTTGGTACGATCTGCGGATTTGCGACGTCGTCGACATCGAGCGTCAGTGGCTCGCCCGTCGTGAGGAACGACGACAGGGCCGCCTCGATCGGCGCAGGATCGAGGCCGCGCCCCTTCAGCCATTCGGGCTCGTAATAGGTCTGCCGGTAGCGCTCGCCGGAATCACAGATCAGCGTCACCAGCGACCCTGATACGTTCGCCTGTCGCATCTCCGAGGCGAGGCGGCACAGTGCCAGGAAGTTGGTGCCGGTGGAACCTCCGACCGCGCGGCGCAGACGGCGCGACAGCACGTTCATCGCCGCGATCGTTGCCGCATCCGGGATCTTCATCATGCGGTCGACCACGCCGGGGACGAAGGAGGGTTCGCAGCGCGGCCGGCCGACGCCCTCGATCAGCGATGGGCGTTCGCAAACGTGGGAGCGGTCCTGCGTGCGGA
The DNA here is from genome assembly GCF_056402655.1 of Bradyrhizobium sp. P3_C3. Classification (NCBI taxonomy): domain Bacteria; kingdom Pseudomonadati; phylum Pseudomonadota; class Alphaproteobacteria; order Hyphomicrobiales; family Nitrobacteraceae; genus Bradyrhizobium; species Bradyrhizobium sp. P3_C3. Next base: position 2,402 of record NZ_JBFUGY010000045.1, read on the forward strand.
AGCAGTCGAAGAAGGCGGAATGCTCGACGTCGGCGACGCACAGCCGTGTCGGATACTGGCGATAGCGCAAGTACCGTCCGATGGTGGCCGAGGTGCCGCCGGTGCCCGCACCCATGACGATCCAGTCGGGGGTCGGCCGGGGTTCGCCCGCCAATTGCGTGAAGATCGATTCGGCGATGTTGTTGTTGCCGCGCCAGTCGGTGGCGCGCTCGGCAAAGGTGAACTGGTCCATGTAGTGGCCGTTCAGCCGGGCGGCGAGCGCGGCGGCTTCCGCGTACAGCGCGCGGCCGTCGTCGATCAGATGGCAGTTGCCGCCATAATGCTCGATCGCGGCGATCTTCTCCGCCGAGGTCGTGCGCGGCATCACGGCGTAGAAGGGCACGCCGATCATCTGCGCGAAATAGGCTTCCGACACCGCCGTCGATCCCGACGAGGCCTCGACCACAGGCGTGCCTTCGCGGATGTGCCCGTTGCAGAGCGCGTAGAGGAACAGCGAGCGCGCAAGGCGGTGCTTCAGGCTGCCGGTCGGATGCGTGGACTCATCCTTGAGATAGATGTCGATGCCTGATAGCGCCGGCACGATCAGCCGGATCAGATGCGTGTCGGCCGTGCGGCACTGGTCGGCCTCGATCGCGGCGACGGCCTCGTCCACCCAACCGCGCCGATAGGCCGGCCCGGCCGGATTGAGATGGCGGAAGGGGAATGTCTGCATCGAACGAATCTCCCATGATGCGGATCGCGCATCAAGTGCACTGGATTTTGTTTTGACGCGTTTTATGACGCGAACCGGTACCCACTTCGCTGGAAAACGCTATGGCTCAAAACTCCAGCGGCGCGTTGTCGACGACCTCCTTCATCACGAAGAAGGTGCGGGTCTGGCGCACGCCGGGCAGTGCGATCAGCTGTTCGCCGTGGATGCGGTTGAAATCCTCCATGTCGCCGACGCGGATCTTGAGGAAATAGTCGAAGTCGCCGGCGACGAGGTGGCAGTCGAGCACGCATTTCAGCCTGGTGATCGCCTGCTCGAAGGTGGCAAAACTCTCCGGGGTCGAGCGGTCGAGCACGACGCCGACCATTACCAGCGTGCCCTTCGCCACCTTTTTCGGCGCGACCATGGCGCGGACCGCGGCGATGAAGCCGTCCTCGAACAGGCGCTGGGTGCGGCGATGGCAGGTGGCGGGGCTGATGGCGACGGTTTCGGCCAGCTCGGCGTTACTCAGCCGGCCGTTATTTTGCAGCAATCTCAACATTTTAAGGTCAGTGCGATCGAGTCGGGCAGCCATGGAAGAAGCTTTCGGCATTTGGCTTTGATTCGGAAGAAACTAGATCTGTTGTACGCTATACTGCAAGCTTTGCGACAGTTGCTGCGCAATATTTGAAAGCACATTTGCCCACGGCAGTGCTAGGCGCTTGAGCCAATTCAACGCCAATCGGGATGACCCAATGATGCTGGACAAATTCGCGCGCTATCCGCTGACCTTCGGCCCGACGCCCATCGAGAAGCTGGAGCGGCTGTCGAAGCATCTCGGGGGCAATGTCGAGATCTATGCCAAGCGCGAGGACTGCAATTCCGGCCTCGCCTATGGCGGCAACAAGCTGCGCAAGCTCGAATACATCATCCCCGATGCGATCGCCTCGAACGCGGACACGCTGGTCTCGATCGGTGGCGTGCAGTCCAACCACACCCGCATGATCGCGGCGGTCGCAGCCAAGATCGGCATGAAGTGCCGCCTGGTGCAGGAAGCCTGGGTCCCGCACGAGGACGCCGTCTACGACCGCGTCGGCAACATCATGCTGTCGCGCATCATGGGCGCCGACGTGCGCCTGGTGGACGACGGCTTCGACATCGGCATCCGCAAGAGCTGGGAGCAGGCGATCGAGGAGGTGAAGGCGGCGGGCGGCAAGCCTTACGCGATCCCCGCCGGTGCCTCCGTGCACAAATTCGGCGGCCTCGGCTATGTCGGCTTCGCCGAGGAAGTGCGCAAGCAGGAAGCCGAGCTCGGCTTCAAGTTCGACTACATCGTGGTCTGCACCGTCACCGGCTCCACCCATGCCGGCATGCTGGTCGGCTTCGCCGCCGACGGCCGCGCGCGAAAGGTGATCGGCATCGACGCCTCGTTCACGCCGGCGCAAACGAAAGCGCAGGTGCTCTCGATCGCGCAGAACACCGCAAAGCTCGTCGAGCTCGGCAAGGACATCGTCGAAGACGACGTCGTGCTGATCGAGGACTACGCCTATCCCGCCTATGGCGTGCCGTCGGAAGAGACCAAGGAAGCGATCCGCCTCACCGCACGGTTAGAGGCGATGATCACCGACCCCGTCTATGAAGGCAAATCGATGCAAGGCCTGATCGACCTGACCCAGAAGGGCCATTTCGAGAAGGGAGCAAAGATTCTCTATGCCCATCTCGGCGGCGCGCCGGCGCTCAACGGCTACGGTTACGCATTCCGGAACGGCTGAAGCAGCGCCGTACCTCGCGCCTCCACTCGCTGTCGTCCCGGGCAAGCGTAAGCGCAGACCCGGGACCCATAACCCCAGGGAGATGTTTGGCGAAGAACGCCTCCCCACGTGCCTCAAGATAAATCACGCGGTATGGATCCCGGATCTGCGCTCCGCTTCGCTGCGCTTGTCCGGGATGACGAAAAGCCCTACCGCGTCTTGACGATCTGGAGCAGCTCGTCGCCGTAATGCTCGAGCTTCTTGTCGCCGATGCCGGGCACGTTGCGGAGCTCGTCGAGCGTCGTCGGCCACGCCCGGACGATGCCGTCGATGGTCGCATCGTGCAGCACGACATAGGCCGGCACGCCGCGTTCGCGCGCGATGTCCGAACGCCAGGACCTCAGCCGCGCCCGCAATTCGGGATCGACATCGCCCTGCGGCGCGTTGGCCGCAGGCGCGAGGTCACCACGGCGGGATTTTGTCCGGCTCGCGCGAACGCGCGTGCCCGGCGCCTCCTCGCGTAGCCACACCTCGGTCTCGCCACGTAGCACGCCGCGCGCGCTCTCCGTCAGCTTCAGCGCGCCGAACGCCTCGCTGTCGCTGTACAAATGCCCCATCGCCACCAGCTGCCGCAGCACCGTGCGCCACTGCTTCTCGTTCAGCTCGCGCCCGATGCCGAACACGGACAATTTGTCGTGGCCGAACTGCGTCACCTTTTCGGTGAGGCGGCCAATCAGGACGTCGATCAGCTGCATCGCACCGAAACGCTGCCCGGTGCGATAGGCGCAGGACAGCAGCTTCTGCGCCAGCACCTTGCCGTCGCGCATCTTGGGCGGCGTCAGGCAGTTGTCGCAGTTGCCGCAATTGTTCGCCGTCTCCGCCTCGCCGAAATAGGCGAGCAGCCGCTTGCGCCGGCACTGCGCGGTCTCGGCGAGGCCGACCAGTGCGTCGAGCTTGCCGATCGACACCCGCTTGAAATCGTCAGAACCGCTGGACTCGTCGATCATGCGGCGCTGCTGCACGATGTCGGAGAGACCATAGGCCATCCAGGCCGCCGACGGCTTGCCGTCGCGGCCGGCGCGCCCCGTCTCCTGATAATAGGCCTCGATGCTCTTCGGCAGATCGAGATGGGCGACGAAGCGGACGTCGGGCTTGTCGATGCCCATGCCGAAGGCGATGGTCGCGACGATGACGATGCCGTCCTCGTTGAGGAACCGGTCCTGGTTGCGCGAGCGTATGCTGCTGTCGAGCCCGGCGTGATAAGGCAGCGCGGCAATGCCGGCGTCGTCGAGCGCGGCGGCAACCTCCTCGACGCGATTGCGCGACAAGCAATAGACCACGCCGGCGTCGCCGGCATGTCGCTCCCGGATGAATTCTTTCAGCTGCGACACTGCGTTGCGCTTGTCGACGATCTCGTAGCGGATATTCGGGCGGTCGAAGCTGGAGACGAATTGCGGGCTGTCGGCGAGCCGGAGGCGCTCGACGATCTCCTTGCGGGTCAGCTCGTCAGCGGTCGCGGTCAGCGCGATGCGCGGAACGTTCGGAAAACGTTCGGCGATGATGGAGAGGCCGACATATTCGGGGCGGAAGTCATGGCCCCATTGCGAGACGCAATGCGCCTCGTCGATCGCGAACAGCGCGACCTTCGCCTGCGCCAGCAGCGACAGGCAGCGCGGCGTCACCAGGCGTTCCGGCGCGACATAGAGCAGGTCGAGATCGCCCGCGATCAGGCGGCGCTCGATGTCAGAAGCTTCCTGCAGCGTCAACGACGAGTTCAGCGCGGCGGCGTTGACCCCGGCCTCGAGCAGGCCGGCAACCTGGTCGCGCATCAGCGCGATCAGCGGCGACACCACGATACCGCAGCCTTCGCGCAGCAGTGACGGCAGTTGATAGCACAGCGACTTGCCGCCGCCGGTCGGCATCAAGACCAGGCAATTGCCGCCATCCGTGACGTGCCGGATGATCTCGCCCTGCGCGCCGCGGAACCCCGGCAAGCCGAACACCGAATGCAGCACCGACAGCGCGTCGCGGCCGTTGGCCGGCGCAGGCAGCGGGGCGGTGGAGGGAGCGGACATGGGTGTGTCGGTGCAAGGCCGTAGGATTCGTCACAAGGCCAGTCGCATGACCGCGCGGGCATGGCAAGACTGTTTGCGGGGCTTGCACCGCTGCTTCCTCTCCCTCTCCCCGTTCTTACGGGGAGAGGGTTGGGGTGAGGGGCCTCTCTCCACACATGAGATTGCCGATGGACCTGTACCCCCTCACCCGAATTCGATCTGCGATCGAATTCGACCTCTCCCCGCAAGCGGGGCGAGGTGAAGAGAGCTACGCCCCGATCCGTCGTAGCGCTTCCGCGACCGTCACGATCGGCATGTCGCGCTTCCGGGCCGCCTCCAGCGCATGGCGCATCAGGTGCGGCGTGCAGCCATAGGGGCTCGGCGCGTTGGCGACGTCGTGGCTGTAGAAGATCAGCCATCCGCCGCTTGCGACCGCCTCGTCGAAATAGCGATCGACGCCCGCAATATCGATCTCGCAATCGACCAGAGGCGAGGCGCGCAGGAACTGGAGGTCGATGACGTCGCGATTGACGCCGGGAAGGATGCCGCGCGCCGAGCGAAAGGCCTTTGCGAGTTGCGGCTTGCGCCAGACCGAGGCGATCCCATAGGGGTAGGCGAAGTTCTCCAGCACGATCGAGGAATCGATAGCGTGGAAATGGCTGCGGTTACGCTCGATCTCGCTTGCCATGGCGGCCTCGTCGAGATTGGCCGAGCTCTGGTGCGAAAATGTATGACAGGCAATCTCATGACCGCCCCGGTAAAGCCGCACGATCGCGTCGTTCGACAGGCCGTGCCAGTGATCCGAGGGACGGTCGATCAGGCTGCCGGCAAGGTAATAGGTGCCGCGGCCGCCATGCCCCTCGAGAAGCTCGGCGCCCTCGCCTGCAGCGCTATCGGGCGCGTCGTCAAACGTAAAGCTCACCATCGGCGCATGCGCAGGCAAGCGGTGCGGCGCGGCACGGAAATGCCGGGCCAGCCGATTGCTCACGCGTCCCTGGAGTGCCGACCACACGACTGCGTTCCTGCGATTCCGTATTTCTGTACTGAAACATTCGAGAGCTGGTTGAGGCAAGCTTAACGCCCGGGTAATCCTAACGTGGAACCAACGCCCTTCGGCTCGCGCGCCAGGGCCCACGTATCGGCTTCCGCACCGAGATATTGGAGCCAGTTGCGGAAAAGCGCCGCCGCGGCGGTGCCGGCGGCGATATCGGCGCGCAAGTTCAGCGCAGGCAGTTCGTTGGTGAGCGCCGGGTGGCGCTGGTGGGCCGCCTTCTTCTCGAAGCGGGCGAGCTTCTCTTCGGTCGCTGCGTCAAAATAGCTCACTGGCAGGTGCGGATAAGCCTCGCGCTCGCGCGCGAGATAGCGGCCGATGTCGCGCAGATATTCGCGCTGGAGCGAGAGCGCGTCGTACTCCGGGTGGCCCTGGAAGAACACGAAGCGGCTGGCATATTGCCGGACGAAGATATCGACGCCGGCCTTGGCCGAACGCGTCAGCACCTGGTAGCCGGCCTGCGTGAGGTCGCTCTCGGCGATCTCGTTCAGGCGCGAATGCGAGACCTTGAGGGGCGCAGGCGCAGCGCGCGTCAGCGCATCGTTCGTCGCAGTTTCGCAGTCGAAAATGCCGTGACATTTGGCCGGGAGCCGCCGCCGCGCGATGCCGTCGAGATGCAGCACCGCCGCATGCGCGGCGAGGCACGACCAGATCGTCGAGCGCGTGTTGACCTTGGCCCAGTCGATCAGCTCGGTGAGGTCGCGCCAATACGGCTCCTGGTCGAGCTCGGGCGCGACCGGCTCGGCGCCGGTCACGATCAGCCCGTCGAACTTGTGGTGCCCGAGCTCGCTGAGCTCCGAATATTCGCTTTCGACATGCCACTTCGCCTCGGGCGACCGCTTCACCGAGGGCAGCGAGAAACAATGGAAACGGATGCGGCGTGGACCTGCGGCCGCCTGGAGCAGCCGCATGAACTGCCGCTCGGTCGCCTTCAGCGCCGGATCCGGCATGTTGTTGATCAGACCGATCGTGAGATCGGCGAAACCGTTGTCGCGCGCGAGATCGCCCTCGGCCGGTACCAGCGCCGGGCTCGATATACCTTGATCCCTGTCGATCAAGATCGTCATCGGCGCCGTCGCCTACTCCGCGGCCTGGAGGCGTGCCGACGGGCAGGCCTTCTCGAGCGCCTGGTCGATGTCCTCGATGATATCTGCGGAATGCTCGATGCCGATCGAGAGGCGGATCGTCTCCGGCAGCACGCCGGCGACGCGCTGCTGCTCCGCCGACATCTGCCGGTGCGTGGTCGAGGCCGGATGGCACGCCAGCGACTTGGCATCGCCGATATTGACCAGGCGCGTGATCAGCTTCAGCGCATCGTAGAAGGTCTTGCCTGCTTCCATGCCGCCCTTGATGCCGAAGGTGAACAGCGAGGAAGCGTTACCGTCGAGGTATTTCTGAACGAGCGGGTAATAGGGGCTGTCCGGAAAGCCGGTGTAGTTGACCCAGGCAACGCGCGAGTCCTTGCGCAGAAATTCGGCGACCTTGCGGGCGTTCTCGACATGACGCTCCATGCGCAGCGCGACGGTCTCGATGCCCTGGAGCAGCAGGAAGGCGTTGAACGGCGACAGCACCGAGCCCATGGTGCGCTGATAGATACTCCGCGCGCGCTCGATATAGGCGGTCTTGCCGAAGCGCTCGGCATAGACGAGGCCGTGATAGGAGGCGTCCGGCTTGTTGTAGCCGGGGAAGCGGTCGGCGTGCTTCGCCCAGGGGAAATTTCCGGAATCGACGATCGCACCACCGAGCGTGGTGCCGTGGCCGCCCAGAAACTTGGTCAGCGAATGCACGGCGATGTCGGCGCCGTAATCGAACGGCTTGAGCAGGATCGGGGTCGCGACGGTGTTGTCCACGATCAGCGGCACGCCATGCGCATGCGCGATCTTGGCGAGAGCCTCGATGTCGCAGACATTGCCGGCGGGATTGCCGATGGTCTCGGCGAACACGGCGCGCGTGTTCTCGTCGATCAGTTTTGCAATCGCATCCGGCTTGTCGCTCTCGGCGAAACGGCCGGTGATGCCCTGCCGCGGCAGGATGTGCGAGAGCAGCGTGTGCGTGGTACCGTAGAGCTGCGGCACGGAAACGATGTTGCCGCCGTGATCGGCGACGTTGACGAAGGCGAAATGCAGCGCAGCCTGGCCGGTCGCAACCGCGAGCGCGCCGACGCCGCCTTCGAGCTGCGCGATACGCTTCTCCAGCACCGCGCTGGTCGGATTGGCGATGCGGCTGTAGCGAAAACCCTCAGCCTCGAGATTGAAGAGCGCGGCGCCGTGATCGGCGCTGTCGAAGGCATAGGCCGCGGTCTGGTAGATCGGCACCGCAACCGCGTGCGTGGTGGCTTCGGGCTCGTAGCCGGCGTGAATAGCGATCGTCTCGTTGCGCATCGTGCCACCTCCGCGTGGAGCGGGCCGCACTTATTGGCCTGTATGAGGCATGTGCGTTGTCCGCCGTTCCTCTGTTAGAGGCGGGTGGTAAAGCGGACAATAATTCGCCTAGAGATCGAGGAAGTAACCCTAACGATTGTTGGTGAATTGGCTAAAACTTGAATCGAATTGGATTAATGAATTCGTACGCCTTAGCCTCGCCGCTGCGCCATAGCCGATGCAAAGCATCGGCGTTCCAAGGACGGCGGCCGAAGGCCGCCTATGCCACCCTCTCCCCTCGTCGTGGGAGAGGGTGGGATTTTCACCTTACTCCATCGTCTCCCAGAGCCGGTGAGCGAGCACTCCGGCACGCTTCTCGATCGCGGCCGCCGCATCGAGCGCGAGGTCCTCGCGATAGCGGCCGGCGATCAGCTGCACGCCGATCGGCTTGCCGTCATGCAGGGCCACYGGCACCACCGCGCCGGGCAGGCCCAGCACGTTGATGGCGGAGATGAAGCGGATCTCGCCCCAGAAAATTTCCTTCACGCGATCGGCGCTGACGGTGTCGTCGCGCGGTCCCGGCGTCGGCTTCACCGTGGTCGGCGCCAGCACGACCGGATACTCCTCGAAGAACAATTGCCAGGCGCGGATATGACCGTTGCGTGCGGCCGTCGCCTGCATCCAGGCCTTGAGATCGAGCACATTGGCCTTGGTCTTCATGCCGCCCCAGGCCTTGTGGAAGTCCTCGGACGTCACCTTCAGCATGCCGGCCTCCTGCATCACCACGGTCTCGTTGGTGATGATGTCGCACCAGGTCTGCCAGACGCCGTCGATGTCGGGGACATCGACCTCGGTCACGCGGTAGCCGGAACGCTCCAGGTGATCGGCGGCCTGCCGCAGCGCCGCGCGGACGGACGGATCGACGTCCATGTCCTCCGGGATCCTGGCCAGTGCGACCTTGATCGGTCCCTTCGGCTTCGGCCCGGCCAGCGGCGCCGGCACCCACCAGGGATCGCGCGGATCGCGCTGGCTCATCACATCGAGCGCGAGGCGGACGTCGCCGACGTGACGGGCGAGCGGGCCCTGCGCCGACATCAGATGCGCCAGCATCGGCCGCTCCGCGGTTGCGCTTCCGTTGAAGGCAGGGATCCGGCCCTGCGTCGGCTTGATGGTGGCAACGCCGTTGCAATGCGCCGGCCAGCGCAGCGAGCCGCCGATGTCGTTGCCATGGGCGATGGTGCCGATGCCGGCCGCAACCGCCGAGCCGGCGCCCCCCGAAGAACCGCCGCAGGTGATGTTCGGGTCCCAGGGGTTCAGCGTCAGCCCGTGCAGCGGATTGTCGGTGAAGCCGCGGAAGGAGAATTCCGGCGTGTTGGTGAGGCCGATGACGATCGCGCCGGCTTTCTTGAGATTGCGCACCACGGGCGAGTCCGACGGCGCGACTAAATCCTTGTTGGCGGGCACGCCGTTGAAATTCGGCCGGCCTTCGTAGTCGACATTCTCCTTGATCGTGATGGGCACACCGTGCAGCAGGCCGAGCGCGCCGCCCTTGGCGCGCTGCTTGTCGGCCGCATGCGCAGCCTTCAGCGCTTCCTCGCTGAGATCGACGACAACCGCGTTCAGCCGCGGATTGACGGCGCGCATCCGGTCCAGATGCGCTTCGACGGTCTCGACCGCGGAGATCGCGCCGTTGCCGATCGCGGCTGCGGTGTCGACCGCGGACCATTGCCAGACCGGACCTTTCGGACGGCGTGCCGTGGCCGACTTGCGCGATCCCGGCTTCTTGACCGTCTTCTTGACCGCCTTCGCAACGGCCCCCTTGCGGGCGGTGCTCGCCTTGACCGAGGTCTTCGTTACTTTCCTTGCAACACTTTTCTTCTTCGTCGCCGTCTTCTTCGCCACGCCGCATCTCCAAAAAATTGCGCGGCGGAGGTTATGGAGATCACGCGAGCGTGTACAGGCGCGTTTCTGCATGGCGCGTCGCCGCGACGCTCTGCCACGGGCCGGCGCGAGAGACGCGCATGAACCTTTGGCCCCACTGTCCTGACCCATATACTGGTTGAATGGTGGAACAAACCACCGCCAAGATTGTGCCATCAAGATTGTGCCATGGCGATTAGGTTTTTGACGTAGCTATTCTGACAGCGACGCATCGGAGCATTTGCCATGCTCGTGGAATTCGACAGCGGATACGACCAGCAACCATTTCGAGATCTGTGCGCCGACTATCCGGGCGCTGAAACCTACGATCCCGACGATTTCCGGATTGAATGGGGGCCGAACTTTCACCGCGGCCGGCTCGACGGATCGGCGCGTGTGCTCGTCGTCGGTCAGGATCCCGCCCAGCACGAGACAATCGTGCGCAGAATTCTGGTCGGCACCGCGGGACGCCGCACTCAGGGCTTTCTCGCCAAGCTCGGCATCACGCGGAGCTACGTGATGGTGAACACCTTCCTGTACAGCGTCTACGGGCAGAGCGGCGGCAACAAGCACAAGAACGAGCCGGGCATCGTCGAGTATCGCAACAAATGGTTCAAGGCCGTCCTTGCGCCGGGCAATATCGAAGCCGTTGTTTCGCTCGGCGGCCTCGCCGACGAGGCCTGGAAAGCCTGGCTCAAGACGTCCGACGGCGCGGCCTACAAGACCCTCGCCTATCAGCACATCACCCACCCGACCTGGCCGGAAAGCTCGGCCCACGATAACGCGACGCGGGCCGCGAACACCAAGATCATGCTGACCAAGTGGAATGCCGCGCTCGCGGCTCTCGCGCCTGGGCTCCAGCATCCCGACGTGCCGACGACGCTCGTGCCGTATGGGGACGCCTTCAAGCCGACCGAGCTCTTCGACATCATCGCAAAGGATCTGCCGGCAGGCCTGCCGGCGTGGATGCGCGGAGACACGCCATGGGCCGTGCGCCAGGGCGCCGATGCGGCCACCAAGCGGCGCACGATCACGATCACCATCCCCGACGGAGTGATCCCATGAGCCCGGCTGCCAACCCGAAACGATGGGCCCTGAGCGGGCGGATCGTGACGATGACCGCCGAGGGCGACGTCATCAAGAGCGGGACGATCTTCATCGAGGACAATCGCATCGCGGCGATCGTACCCAAGGGACAGCCGGCCCCGGCAGGCTTCGAGGCCGTCGTTGCAGTGGCGACCGGCGGCACCATCTATCCTGGCCTGATCGAGCTGCATAATCACCTGAGCTACAACATCCTGCCGCTCTGGCGCGTGCCGCAGCCCTACGGCAATCGCGACCAATGGCAGAACGCCAGATCGTACAAGACGTCGGTCACCGGCCCCATGAGCGCGATTGCGCTGGCCGACGACGGCTCGCTGCTGCCGGCCCTGGTCCGCTATGTCGAAGCCAAGTGCATGGTCGCGGGCACCACGACGAGCCAGGGGATCACGCTGTCGAACTGGAGCGGCACGATCCACAAATATTACAAGGGCGCGTTGCGCGCCGCCGAGATCGGCAGCCCGCCCGACCTGCCGAAGGCACACTCGAAGATTCCCGACATCGATGCCGAGGATTGGGCGAAGTTCGACAACGAGTTGAAATCGTCATCGTGCTTCCTGCTGCATCTCAGCGAAGGCATCGACACCAAGGCGCATAGCCACTTCCTCGCCTTGCGCAATTCTGAGGGAGATTGGGCGATCGAGCCGTCACTCGCCGGCATTCATTGCACGGCACTCGATGCGACCGACTTCGGAACGATGGCGGAAAACCATGCCAAGGTGGTCTGGTCCCCCTTGAGCAATCTGCTGCTCTACGGAAAGACGACCAATGTCGTTGCCGCGCGCACGGCCGGCCTCACCATTGCGCTCGGTTCTGACTGGTCGCCGTCCGGCAGCAAGAACCTGCTCGGCGAGCTGAAGGCGGCCAAGGTCGTGTCCGCGCATTTCAATCTCGGCTTCAGCGACTACGACATCGTCTCGATGGCGACGCGCAATCCGGCCGCGATCCTCAAGTGGGATACGAAGCTGGGAACGATCGCCAATGGCAAGTTCGCTGACCTTCTGGTCGTGAAGGGAGTCACCGGCGATCCCTACGCTCATCTGATCAAATCGCGCGAGCAGGACATCGTTCTGGTTACCATCGGCGGACGAGCCCGTTATGGGACGAAGACGGTCATGCAGAAGGCGGGCGGAATCGGCGAGGCGCTCAAGATCGGCAGCAGCGCGCGGGTGATCGACTTCACCTCGCCCGACCAGGACCCCGGGATCGAGAGGATAACGCTGGCGGAGGCGACGAGCCGCCTTCGCGCCGCGCTCGGCAATCTCGGCACGCTGCAACCGCACAGCCTCGCCATGAGCGATGCGATCGCCCGCGGAGCGGTGTCACGCACCGGATGGCGTCTCGCGCTCGACGAGCAGTTCGGCAACAATGTCCAGCTCCGCCCGCGGCTGGAATATAACGGCGTCAGGACCGGTCCGGATTTGGCGGCGGTCGCGGCAGCGGCCGAGCCGCTGCACCCGATCAAGCTGGATGGCCTCACGGTATCAGGCGATCCCGCGTTTCTGGACACGCTGAAGAACGAACCGAATCTTCCAGCGGGAATCGCGACGGCGATCGCGGCTTTTTACTAGTCGTTCGTCACACCAGCGGCGGATTGAGGCGCGCAAAGCCTTCCTGGATGCGATAGGGGTAGTAGGGATAAGGCGGCATCACGGCGCTGACCTCGTCGAGACGCGCGATCTGCGCAGCGCTCAGCGACCAGCCAACCGCGCCGAGATTGTCGCGCAATTGCGCCTCATCGCGGGCGCCGATGATCACGGAGGATACGGTGGGACGCGACAGCAGCCAGGCGATAGCGATTTGCGGCACCGTGCGGCCGGTCTCCGCGGCGATCGTATCAAGCACGTCGACGATGGCATAGAGCCGCTCGTCGTCCACGGGCGGGCCGAACTGCGCGGTGGCGTGCAGACGGCTGCTCGCAGGGAGCGGCTTTCCGCGCCGGATCTTGCCGGTGAGCCGGCCCCAGCCGAGCGGGCTCCAGACCAGCGCGCCGACGCCCTGGTCGCGTGCGAGCGGCATCAGCTCCCATTCGTAGTCGCGGCCGAGCAGCGAATAATAAACCTGATGCGCGACATGGGGCGGCCAGCCGTGCCGTTCGGCAATTGAGAGCGACTTCATCAGCTGCCAGCCGGCGAAATTGGAGACACCGACATAGCGCAGCTTGCCGGCACGTACGAGCGTATCGAGGGTGGACAGGACCTCCTCGATCGGCGTGAACGCATCGAAGGCGTGAAGCTGGAGCAGATCAAGGTAATCGGTACCGAGCCGGCGCAGCGCAGCTTCGACCGAGGCGACCAGACGATACCGCGAAGAGCCGGCATCGAGCGGACCGTCGCCCATCGGCAGGCTCATCTTGGTGGAGATCAGCACCTTGTCGCGGCGTCCCCTGATCGCGGCGCCGAGGATTTCCTCTGACGCGCCGTTCGAATAGACATCGGCGCTGTCGAACAGATTGACGCCGGCTTCGAGACAGATGTCGACCAGCCTGCGCGCTTCTTCGGCGCCGCTGCGGCCCCAGGCCGAGAACAGCGGGCCTTGGCCGCCAAACGTGCCGGTGCCGAAGCTGAGGACGGGTACCCTGAGACCGGAAGCGCCGAGATTGCGATATTCCATGATCATTCTCCTATTCCGCCGGGCACGCCGCGACTGCGGACTGCGTTCGATCGAGCTGAAGGCTCCATAGCGCGAGCACGAGACCGACGGCCGTGATGCCGGCCGCGACCAGCGGCAGCGCGGAGAGACCGAGCCCGCGATCGATGGTGACGCCGCCCGCCCAGGCGCCGAGCGCGTTGCCGAGATTGAAGGCGGCGATGTTGAGGCTGGACGCGAGCGTGCGGCCGCTGGGGCCAGCGGCTTCCAGCACGCGAAGCTGGAGCGGCGCGACGGTCGCAAAGGCCGCAATGCCAAGCAGCAGGATCAGCGCGATGGCTGCGATCTTGACTGACAGCACGGCAGCAAGGCCAAGCAGCACGATGGCGAGCGCAGCGAGCGTGCCGATCAGGGCACGCGCAAGGCCGCGATCGGCGAGCTTGCCGCCGGCGACATTGCCGATCGCGAGACCTGCACCGAACACCAGCAGGATCGGCGACACCGCGGCTTCCGGAAAACCGGTGAAGCGCGTCAGGATCGGCTGGATATAGGTAAAGACGACGAACAGGCCGGCAAAGCCGAACACGGTCATGGCGAGGCCGAGCAGCACCTGCGGACGGCCGAGCACCGCGACCTCCTCGGAGAGCGAGATCGGCTTGTCGCCATTGCCGACATAGCCGGGCACGAATGTGGCCACCACTGCGAAGGCGATCACGCCGATCACCGTCACCGCCCAGAATGCCGCGCGCCAGCCGAGCATCAGGCCGAACCAGGCGCCGAAGGGCACGCCCAGGAGCGTCGCGACCGTCAGGCCGATGAACATGGTCGCAATCGCCGACGCGCGCTTGTCCTCCGCGACGAGGCTGGTCGCAACGACCGACCCGACGCCGAAGAAGGTGCCGTGGGCGAGCGAGGTCAGCACCCGCGCCGCCATCAGCCATTCGTAGTTCGGCGCCAGCGCGCAAGCGGCATTGCCGAGCGTGAAGATCGCCATCAGGGCGAGAAGGACGGTTTTCCGCGGCATCCGCCGCGTCGCCAGCGTGAGCACAGGCGCGCCGACGAAGACGCCGAGCGCATAGCCGGAGATCAGCAGCCCCGCGACCGGCACGGAGACGTGCATGTCGGCGGCGACCTGGAGCAACAGGCCCATGATGATGAACTCGGTGGTGCCGATGCCGAAGGCACCGGCGGTGAGGGCGAGAACGGCGGGAGGCATGCGTGGCTCCAATGCGAGGGACGAGCCACGCAGATAGCCGCAGCGCGGCAAAACCATTAGGATGTCCGCAATCCAATCATTTGTGACGTGAATTCAACATGGCTCGTTTCGATACCAATCGCTCCGCCGAGATGGAGGTTTTCGTCCGCGTCGTCGATCTCGGCGGATTCACCCAGGCCGCGCGAAAACTGCGCCTGACCCCGTCGGGCGTCAGCAAGCTGATCTCGCGGCTGGAGACGCGCCTCGGCTCGCGGCTGATCAACCGCACCACGCGCAAGCTGACGCTGACGGAGGAGGGCCAGGCCTTCTACCAGCGCGCCGTGCGCATCCTCGGAGAGATGGAAGAGGCCGAGCGCGAGGCGGCTTCAGGTGCGGCGCCGCGCGGCCGCCTCACGGTCAACTGCAACATTCCCTTCGGCATGCTGCACGTCCTACCGCTGATTCCCCGCTTCCTGGAACGGCATCCCGAGGTCACACTCGACCTCGTGCTGACCGACACGCTGATCGACCTGATGCAGGAACGGGCCGATATTGCCATCCGCGTCGGGCCCCTGAAAGCGTCACGTCTGGTCGCGCGAAAGCTCGGCACCAGCCGCATGGTCGTCGTCGGCACCCCGAACTATCTGGCGCGCTTCGGCACGCCGAAGACGCCGGCGGATCTCACCCAGCACCGCGGCATCGGCTGGACCTTTCCGCGCATCCGCGGCGGCTGGCCATTCCGGCGCGGCGACCACACCGAGGAAGCCATGCCGCCACCGGCCGCCCGCGCCAGCGACGGCGAAATCGCCCGCCGCCTCGCCCTCGGCGGCGTGGGCCTCGCCCGCCTCGCCCTCTTCCACATCGGCCCCGACATCGAATCGGGCCGCCTCGTCCCGGTGCTGCAAAGCTACAATCCCGGCGACCGCGAAGACATCCACGCCGTCTATGTCGGCCACACCGCGCCCCTGCCCGCGCGCGTGCGCGCGTTCATCGATTTTCTCGCCGAGCATGTGCGGATGAGCGACCCCGCGCTGAAGCGGGCGGGGGACGGGAGGTGGAGGGTGGCCTAGGGACGTCGAAATCGCCGCGATACGCGCGTTCGGTGCTGCCCATCGTGTCATGGGAGCGGACCAACTATCCGTTGGCCGTTGCGCGCTGCGATCGTCGGCAGCATGTCCATGTGCTGCTCGCGCGGCTCGGGGATCCTGTGCAGATCGCGGAAGAATTCCTCGTGACGACGCGGCGTGGAGACGAGGATGTGTCTCGCGTCGGCCGGCCCCTCATTGGTGAAGCCGTGAACAACTCCTCTCGGCACGAGAATCCGCGAACCGGGTCCAGCGACCTCGGTCTGGTCTCCCACGAGGTATTTCACCCGGCCCTCCAGGAGGACAAACAGCTTGTCCTCCTCCTCGGAGATGTGGGCGGGTGCGCCGAAGCCCGGCTTGATGGTCATGTCCAGCACCGTGAACGGGCTTTCCTGCGGATTGATAATTTTCGTCGTGAGACCGGCAAATTCGGTCGTTTCGAACTTCGTTGTGATGACGCTCTGCATTGGCCAAGGCTCCATTGACTTCGGAGCTCGATAGATTGCATGCGGGAGGGCCGCAGATTAGTCCCCTTCCGCAAGCCACAGCGGCTGTAGTTCTGGCCAATTGGCATCGGAGTTTCCCGAAGACCAGTTCTGCTGCCCGAACGGTCCACCTCAAACTGTCGGCATGAACAACGACAACAACGAAAATCACCGCCCGGCAGCTGCAAGGTGTCGCTCGAACACACGGGTAAAATCCGCGACCTTGGCGCTCAGATCGGCCCGCGACGGATATGTGAGATGCAGGCGGATCGTCCCGGAGAACTCCTCTGGCAAAACCGGCACGACGAGCCTCGATGCGTATTCCACTCTGCAGAGGGCTTCCGGAAGCAGACCAATCCCCTGGTGATTCAGCACAAGCTCACGAGCAAGAGCGAAGGAGTCGACCGCGACATGAAAGGCGGGCCACGTCGCCCCGCCCGGCAAGGAGCGGGATAGAAGGCGCAGCAATTCCGGCCTCGATGGCCCGATCAAGGTCGACGCGTCGCGAATATCGACGGGGATCCCGTGACGGCTCACATAGTCTGAGCTCGCATAAAGACCAAACTTCATGTCGATTGCGCCCTTGATCAGGGCTTCCTGAGGATTGGCCGCTCCGATGCGGAGCGCAATATCAATATCCCGGGAGATGAGATCGAGCACGTCGTTAGTGAGCGCCACCTCAAAGCGCACATTGGGGTGATCGTTTCTGAAATCCCCGATCGCGGCTGCCACGATCCTGACCGGAAAGTCGGCCGGCAGCGTGATGCGGATTTCGCCGGCATATGGGTCGTCAGCACGGCTTACCCCCCGGAGCGCGTTGACAAGCAGGGCAAGCGCGCCAGCCGAACGCTGGTAGAGTTCTCGTCCTGCGGCCGTGAGGGCAAAAGCGCGCGTGGACCTCTTGAAGAGCCGCGCACCGAGCGCCGCCTCCAGGCTGCGGATGCGCAAGCTGACGGACGACCTCGGCGTGTTGGTTTCGCGGGCTGCCGCCGCAAATCCGCCGGCGCGCACGACAGCGACGAATGTCTGCAGGGAATTCAGGTCGATCGGCTGCGCGTCGGTGTGAGCGAGACTTGAATGTTCATTCTGATCATCCTTCTCGGCCTCTTCGAGGGCGCTGCTGTGTGCCTTCATGACGTCCTGCTTCCGGTGATGGTCCGGCGCGCGCGGGAACTTCATAAGGGAAGGGAGCGGCAACCGATAGCGAACCTATGGACGGCAACAATGACCGGAGCGCATCAGGATTTGCGACGCAATTGAACGTGACCGTCGATTGATTGAGCAAGCCGCGATATCGTCAGCTCATCGTTCATGGTGGATGCTCTCAGGGGAGAGGGCGGGATGAATCGCGCCCTTTCATCGTCAGATAGTCGGATGAAGGTCGCGAACGGGGCTCACCTCCTCGAGGAGCGAGGCGACCTTGAGCGTCGTCGATTCCGCCAACCAGGAGGAGACGATTTGCACGCCGATCGGAAGACCGTCGTGGCTTGTTCCAAACCGCATCGACAACGCCGGCATGCCGGTCAGGCTGAACGGAGACGTGGCACTCATCACGTGGAACGGTGAAACCGTTTTGCCATCGACCACGACGTCAGCGAGGCCATGCCTGGTCGCGGGGAACGGGGTCACCGGGCAGAGCAGCACATCGTAGCGCTGGAAATAGTCGACGAAGCAGTCGCGCAGGCGCTCTATCGCCTGCTCGGCGGCGACGAAGTCGGCTATCGGCGTGTCCTTTGTATCGAGGACCAGTTTGGCATGCCGGAAGATCTGGGCCTCGTGGCCCGCGGTGACCTTCGCAAACTCGGGCCGGGCTTCCATCTGCTGGAGCTGCCAGAGCACGCTGTTGGCATCGGTCTGCTCCAGCACGGGCAACCGGACCTCTTCGACGAGACAGCCAGCACCACTCAGCGCATGAGCGGCCGCCCTCACCGTCGCGACCACCTCTCGATCGACTGGTCCGAAGATGCCCGGAGAGGCAAGCCAGCCTACACGAACCTGACGGGTCGATTTCGTGCCCACCCCTGTATCGAGATCGGGCGAGCTGACCGAGAAGCCGTCGGCGCCGTCGGGTCCTGCCATCAAGGAATAAGCGAGCGCCACATCGCGCACCGAGCGCGCCATCGGACCGATATGCCAGAAGCGACGTGGCACCCGAGGCCAGTGGCCTGTCATCGGCATTCGACCGTGAGTGGCCTTGAATCCGACGACACCGGTATGCGCTGCCGGGCCGCGCAAAGAGATCGAGAGATCGCTGCCCACACCGAGTGGCGACATGCCCGCTGCGATGGCAGCGGATTCACCGCCGCTCGATCCGCCCGGCGTGTAGTCGAGGTTCCAGGGGTTGTTGGTTTGGCCCGTCAGGAGATTGTCGGTTTCGATCGAATAGGAAAATTCGGGCGGGTTCGTCTTTGCGATAAGAATGGCGCCGGCGGCCTTCAGCCTGGCCACGACGGTGGCATCAGCGTCAGGCATGCGCCCCCTGAAAATCGGCGAGCCGCGCTGTGTCAGCACACCCGCCGTGTCGATCCCATCCTTGACCGTGAACGGAACGCCATGGAGAGGGCCGAGCTGGGCGCCCGATATCACCGCCGCTTCGGCCGTCCTGGCGCCTTCCATCGCGCCGTCGGCCAGCGTCACGATCGCATTCAGCTTGGGATTGACCGCCGCGATGCGGTCGAGATGCGCCTGCATGACCTCGACGGGCGAAAGCTCCCGTTGAGCGATCAGCTGGGCGATGCGGGTGGCGTCCGTTCTAACGATGTTATCCATCATATCTGTCCTACCTGCCATTTGGTAGGCTGGACATGTCCCTCGCATTTATGGACTTCAATCCCTACCTGCCATTTGGTAGGGACACGTTGAGGTGATCACGATGAGCGAAAATGCGAAGGAAGCGATCCTGGCTGCAGCGCGCAGGACAGCGCAGGCCCACGGGTATGGCGGGTTGAACTTCCGCGACATCGGGGCTGAAGTCGGCATCAAGGCTGCGAGCATCTATCATCACTTCCCAGGTAAGGCGGAGCTGGGAGCAGCGGTGGCGAGACGCTATTGGGAGGACACGGTGGCGAATCTCGAAGCTCTTTCAACGGCGAACAGCGATCCAAGAAAGGCGCTCCGCGCCTATCCGGGACTCTTTCGTCGATCGCTCGAGCAGGACAATCGCATGTGCCTCTGCAGCTTCATGGCGGCCGAATATGATGATCTGCCGGACGCCGTGAAAACCGAGGTGCAGGCGTTCGCCGATGTCAACGTGGCGTGGCTGACCAGGATGCTCGCTGCGGCTTCAGTTCCCGCCAGCAAGCGTGAAGCAAGGGCGCGCGCGATCTACGCGGCCGTTGCCGGCGCGCAACTGATGGCGCGGAGCCGCGCCGACCYGAAATTGTTCGATGCGCTGATCGAAAGCTTTCGGGGATCAGGCTTGATCCCGACCTGAAAGCCGATCCTGCCTGCGCCGTCCAAATAGCTGGCGGAGATGAACCGTGGACATCTTTGGCTTCTTCACGTCGGCGCTTGCGTGCCAATTGACAGTCAATTGGAGAACGTGCTCGCCCTGCGGACGAGCAGTTCATCGCCCTTTCGGCCAACTTCGAGCGCGGGGGCCTGGTATGGCGTTGAGACAACGACGCGCTGACCGGGCGCCAGTACTGTCACAAAGCGGATCGGCGTTCCCGCTTCACCCTGTGCAAGAGTCGTGACGACGCGGAATCCATCGGGCTCGACCGTGTAGTAGGCGACGCCGGATACATCGCCGAGATTGATGCTCAGGCCCTCGATCGGCCGCAGGCCGTTAGCGTGTGCGGCCCCGAGTGAGGCGAAGGTGACGGCGGCTGCGAGAAGCGAGCTGCGGACTGACATAGGAACCTCCGTTGGCTTCGGCGGCGGGCGGGTTGCGCGTCTGGCTGATCGCGGCGGAATCGCGGTTTCCGTAAAGCTCGCGCAATTTGGTCTTCAGGACTTTTCCGGTCGCCCCGTGCGGAAGCTCGTCGACGAACAGAACATCGTCCGGCATCCACCACTTCGCGATCTTGCCCTCGTAAAAGGTCAGGAGATCTTGCGCCTCGAGCCTCGACCCCTGGCGCCGGACCGCAAGCACGAGCGGGCGTTCGTCCCATTTTGGATGCGCAATACCAATCACCGCCGCTTCGACGATTTCGGGGTGGGCCATCGCCAGGTTTTCGAGCTCGATAGACGATATCCATTCGCCTCCGGACTTGATGACGTCCTTCGAGCGATCCGTAACCTGCATATAACCGTCGCTGTCGATCGTGACGACATCACCCGTGAAAAACCAGCCATCGGCACACTCGCTTTCCGGCATCTTGTAATAAGCGCGGGCAATCCAGGGCCCCCGAACCACGAGGTCGCCAACTGCCTTGCCATCGTGGGGGAGTTTTCTGTTGTTGCCATCGCGAATGCCGATTTCGACCCCGAAAAGCGCACGTCCTTGTTTGACCTGGCGAGACCGCCGTTCAGCTCTCGACGAGGTCATGTGCTTGCGCAGTGGCTTCGAGATCGTCGCGAGCGGGCTGGTTTCCGTCATGCCCCAGCCATGCAGAACTTCTACTCCGTATTCGTCCTGCAGCGTTTCCATCAGGGAGGCCGGACATGCCGTGCCACCGATCAGCGCGCGATTGAGCGTCGTCGGCTTCACGCCGGCGGTTTGCAGGTATCGAACATAGCCCAGCCAGACCGTCGGCACGCCGCCGGCGAAAGTCACCCCGTGGTCCTCGAACAACCTGTGCAGGCTCTCACCGTCGACGTTTTGGCCGGCCATCACCAGCTTCGAACCCGTCGCCGTTGCACAATACGGCATTCCCCAAGACATTGCGTGGAACATCGGCGAGACAAGCGCGACCGTGTCATCCAGAGAAATGCGACAAGCGTCTGGGAGCGCTGCGGCGCAGGAATGCAGCACGGCGCTGCGATGGCTATACAGCACACCCTTTGGGTTTCCTGTCGTTCCCGACGTGTAGCACAGTCCGCATGCCGTGTTCTCGTCGAACTCCGGCCATGCATAGGCTTCCGAGCACCCGGAGAGAAATCCTTCATAGGATGGGAAGCCTTTGGCTCCCACGATCTTTGCGTCGCCAGCCTCGCCCAGATATATCCACGCTTCAACAGTCGGACATTGCGGCATTAAAGAGTGTACGAGATCGATAAAAGCCAGATCGAAGAATACAACCACATCTTCGGCATGGTTGATGATGTATATGATCTGGTCCGCGAACAGCCTTGGATTGATCGTGTGGCAAACGGCTCCCATTCCGGAAATGCCGAAGTATAGCTCCAGATGCCGATAGCTATTCCAGGCTAAGGTCGCCACGCGATCGCCTGGCTTAATGCCGATCGAATCCAATGCATTTGCGAGCCGAGAGCTGCGCTCGAGAAGGCCGCTGTAGCTCGTGATGTGATCGGGCCTGTCGGGAGTTCGGGAGACGATCTCGACATCGGGAAAGGAGCGCGCCGCGTGCATGAGAATGGACGACAGGAGCAACGGAGTTTGCATCATTAAGCCAAGCATGGCGAATGTTCCCTCGGTTTCAACGCTTTCACTTCAGCCGCAAGCGACTGTTCGTGCGGGCAGGAGATGGTCCGCACGGGTATCCATTTGGCGAGAGGTCTTCATCAGCCAGGACGACTCGCCCGCCCTCTCGCCCTTGGGTGCCCGGTCCCCGAACACGCGCCTTCGCGCGAGACCTGAGAAGGATGGCGAGCTTGAAGTGAACGACTAGCAGCCTGATCGCAAAGGACGTGACGAGCCATATGACTGACAGGGGCATTTGTCTTCCAAACACGATTTAGATTCGATGCTGTGAATGAAGCTAAGACTCTGGAAGCTGGATGTCGTGAGCCGCCGGCGCCCTTTCACCGGTGCTGGCACGCACCGCTCACTGCCACATCGCGCCACCAACTCAGCCATCAGCTATTGGAACGAAAAGATATTCTTCCAGTCGTTCTTCATGCTGATGATGGTCCAGTTTTTCTTCCTGGCCTCAGCGTAGAGCGCGGGGGTGAAGGAACCGATCTTGGTATAGGGCAGCCCCTGCGCCGGACCATAAGCGTACTCACGTATTCCATCGTCGTGCAGTACAAGCATCGATAGTCGCGCGCCCTCCCCGGCACCCGTATATTCCAGCATCTGCTGGTCTCCAGTCGAGTTGCCAAATGAAGCATTCGGACGCCGACCAATCATCAAGTGAATGCCCTCCGGTTTCCCGGCAGCGCTGTCATACAGCATGAGCCTGGGTTCACTAATGAGGACCGGCTTGCCGTCCTTGTCATAATCATATTTGACGGCAAGCGCCGACCCGACCACCTGCTCCGGTGGGATGCCGTAGACCTGCTGTGAATACAGGCGCACAAAATCCTGACCGAAGCCCGTGACAATGTAGGTCTTAAAGCCATTCGCCCGCAGGTAGGTCATCACCTCCAGCATCGGTTGGTAGACGAGTTCGGTATAGGGCCGCTTCCAGCGTGGGTCCTTCGCGGAGGAAAGCCATTTCTTTCCTTCGGCCTCGAACTCGTCAGTTGTTATGCCGGCGAGCGTGGCAAGGACGATCTTTTCGAGGTCTCGCATCGAAAGCCCGGCTATCGCTTCCCGGTTTCCCGAGAGCACCGTCTTGAATGGCTCAACGTCCTTTAGCGCCGGCTCTTGCGCGACCAACACCGGGACCCGGTCGAGGCAATACACCATTTGGCTATAAATCGGCTGCTCCACCCAAAGCGTGCCATCCTGATCAAAAGTGGCAATGCGTTCCTCGGGAGGCACGAACTTCGGACTTGCCCGGTCTGTCGTGTCTCGGACGAAGTCGAGGATCGCTTGTTTGGCGGATCCGTTATTCCACGATGGCAATGGGCCGCTCGAAGCGGTCTGGGCCAACGCGGAGACGGATAAGGGCGGCGCGGATAGGGCTGGAAGCAACGCCAACGTCGTGAGCAGGGTGCGACGGTCGATGCCGGAGCGCAGAATAGTTTCTTTCATGGTCGGCTATTCCTAGTTCAAATAGATCGGGTGTGAGCATGTTCGGCGAAATGCGACGGTCCGCACTGCTGATGATGGGGCTTGAAAGCGCCATCAGGTCGGCCGTGGGGGACAAAGGGTCATGGTGACTGGAACGCAGTGCTAGTCCGCGCGCACCCAAAGCGCTTCTAATCCATTGAAGTTGAGCATCGTCCGGCGCTCCAAGGGGTGCTCGGCACTCAGGCGGAGCTTCGGGAACCGCTCGAAAAGCACCGAAAGAGCGATCTGTGCCTCGGCCCGGGCCAATGGCGCGCCAAGACAGAAATGGGCGCCGCCGCCAAATGAGATGTGACGCTTATCCGGCCGTTCGATGTCAAACCGCTTTGGGTCGGGATGCGCCTCTGAGTCGTGGTTCGCTGCGTAGAGCACGGCATTGATCGTCTGCCCCGCCGCGACCGGGCACCCGTCGATCTGCATCGCTTCGGTTGCGATCCGAGTGCCTTGCACGACTGGCGCGTCATAGCGCAACACTTCCTCGACGGCGCTACGAACCAGGCTCGGATTAGCGAGCAGTTTGCTGAGTTCACCGGGATGCTGTAGCAGGGCTAGTACGGCGTTACCGATAAGATCAGTCGTCGTCACGTTGCCCGCAAAGAGCAAACTATGGCAAACGTTTGTGATCTCCGCTTCGTCGAGCTGCTCGCCGTCCTCTTCGGCGTCGATCAGGCTGCTTATCAGATCGGCCCGTCGTTCCTTACGACGCTTTTGGATTACCTCAGCGAAGTAGCTGGTGAGAGCAGCATTGCAGGATGCCAGGATGGCCTCCTGCTCCGGCGTGCGTTGCGGGTTGAACATCTGTAGTTTGCCGTCAGACCACTGCTTGAAGTCGTCGCAGCGGGCGATATCGACGCCCAACATCAGGGCGATGGCGATCGTCGGCAACGGTCGGGCATAAGCCTCCATAATATCGAAACAGGATGGATCGTCGATGTCGTCCAGCAAGCCGCATGCGACCTCAGCGATACGCGGGCGCATCGCATCGACCGCGACCTGGTTGAACGCCTTGACGACCAGGGAGCGCAGCCGCTTATGGTCCGGGTCATCCATATGCAGTATGAGCGGCCGAAATGTCTCATCAACCTTCAGCTGCACCCGAGAGAACGAACCCGGGCGGGATTTCCGTGGATCGGAGGCCAGATTGCGATTATTCATAACGGCATCGACATCGACCGCACGGGTCAGCACCACCCGATCGAACATCCGGTCCTGGTGCACCGGCTCGCGCGACCTCAGCATATCGAGATATTCGTCTGGCCGCTCCCGAAAGACGGGATCCAAGTGGGTCAGGGCAATTCCTGTTGGCACCGCAGTCTCGTCGTTACTCATGGATCTCGTCCTTTCGCTAGGGTTTAGTTCCGATCGGCTTGGAACGAGCGAAGCCTCCGCGCATGGCAGTCATCGTCGCCTAAGGTGATCGAGGCCATCCAGCGCGGGCATGACGCTAACTTGCGAAAACGCGACGCTCGGCGGGACGGGCAATCAGCAGATAAGAGGCCAGCGCC
Source organism: Bradyrhizobium sp. P3_C3 (assembly GCF_056402655.1). Classification (NCBI taxonomy): domain Bacteria; kingdom Pseudomonadati; phylum Pseudomonadota; class Alphaproteobacteria; order Hyphomicrobiales; family Nitrobacteraceae; genus Bradyrhizobium; species Bradyrhizobium sp. P3_C3. Next base: position 27,204 of record NZ_JBFUGY010000045.1, read on the forward strand.
AGAAGCGAACACGGCGTCATGACCGCGGCCATCGATAGCGCTGATCGTCCGTCGTAAAGACACGCAACGAGCCCACTTGAGACGGCGCCTACCATCATCTGAATGCTTCCGGACACAGCGCCTACCGCGCCGGCGATCTGCGGCAACGGATGCATCGTCGCGCTCATGGCGTTCGGTATGCTCAATCCGAAGGCAACGGCAACAGCGACCAGAACTGAAACAACAAGGGGTAGCGATACCCAGCCGACAAGTGTCGTGGCGAGGAATAGCCCTGATGCCGCCACAGAGACCGTCAAGCCCATCATCAGCACATGAGCTGGTGAGAAATTCCAAGCGGCGAGCCGCCGATCGAGGAAAGCCCCGGCCATGACCGATCCGGAACATGCACTGAAAATCAGGCCATACTGATTAGGCCGTAGCCCCATGCTGTTGATGAAGAACAGGGAGGACCCGGTGACATAAGCCATAACCGTCCCGCCGGCGGCTGCACCGACCAGAATGTATGCGAAGGAGATCGGATGCGTCAGGACTTGAAGATAGCTGCGGCCAATGATTGATGGTGCAAGGCGATTGGTCTGATCGATCTTTGCACTTTCGGCAAAGCCGGTGACCAATGCGATCAACAAAGCCAGACCCATCACGAACTGAATCGTGTAAATCAGGCGCCAGCTACCCAGCGCCAGTAGAGCCGCGCCAGCGGTCGGTGCGATCAATGTGACTACATTTATGGCAATGACGACGTTGGCCATCTTCGCACGCGCATTATCCCCCTCGAACAGGTCGCGGATGATTGCAAACGTCAACGTTGTACTGGCCGCGCCGCATCCTTGGCTGAAGCGGCACACCAGCAGCACCGGCAATGATTGGGCGAGCGCGCAAGCGAGACTGCCGACGACAAAGAGCGTGACGCCGAATACCACGACGGGCCTGCGACCGTACCGATCGGATACCGGCCCATAGACAAGCGGCGCCGCCGCCAGACTGAGCATGAAAACACTCATCGTAAAGCCGACATCCGCGGGCGGCGCGCCGAGAGCGGCGCCAGTGGCCGCCAGTGCCGGTAAGCTCATGTCAATGCCCGAATACGGAACTGAGGCAAGAAGGCCCAGCAACAGCGTGAAGGCAAACGATGCGGGTTGAATACGCATGGGTTGAATATCCGATACGTTCCTGGTCCCGCGCATCGTCAGATGCGGCGCGTGTCCGCGGAGATATCGATCGCCTCCCAGACGAAGGACGGAAGAATCAGCCTTCCATCCTTCCCGGGAGCGGAAGCAAGTCACCGATTGGCGGCGACACGTCGACCTTGCTTAGCGACCGCGGTGCCGCCCGGGTCGCTTATCTCATTGGACCCTTGCGCGACTTGGTTGATGATCCGCAGGACCTCGGAACGAGTGTCAATCGCCTTGAACTCGTCGGCCATAGCTGAGGCACCTGAACGATAGTCCGGTTTGTCGAGCACGACGCGCACGGCCTCGCGCAACGCTTGTGGTGTCGGATTGTTGGTCGCAAGATTGATTCCGACACCGGACCATGCGACATGCACGTTCACGTCCGCCTTGTCTTCCGTCAACCCTGCGGTCACAAGCGGAATTCCAAAGCTCATCGCCTGGTTGACACTCCCATATCCACCGTTGGTGACGAGCACGTCGACCTTGGGCAGAAGCCACTCGAACGGCAGATAGCTGGCGAGACGCGCGTTGCCGGGAATTGGGCCAGGAATGTCGCCGACCGCGCGACCGCCCGCTGTGGCGACCACAAGCAAGTCAGGTTCGTTCGCGAGTCCCGCAAGCGCCGGCGCGATCAAAAGGTCGAAATCGTGGTTTGCCACCGTACCCTGCGTCACAAGCACGACCTTGCGCGAGCCGTCCAGTTCGTGCGCCCACGCCGGAAGCGGGACCTGATTGGGTATGATCGGAGGGGTGCCGACAAAAGTCACGGAGGAAGGGATATCGCGTGGAAATTCAAAACGCGGTACCGTCAACTGCATATAGGCATCTGCAAGCTCTACGACCGATTCGAAGAGAGGCTTGGACACAGATCCAACGCCCAGGCCCTTCAGGTACCGATTGACGCAAAGGCCGAGAGGCCCGTCGACGATCTTGTCGTGTTCTCGCGCGAAGGCAGCATATTCGTCGAGGTGTGCTCGGGTGGCCGCGGGCGGCAAACCTGCAAAAGCCGGCGCTCTGTCCTCGCGTTGCCAGTGCAAGACGGATGTGCCGCAAAGAACAATAGGCAAGCGTTTCGATCGCGGTCCTACCAGCATGGGTAGGACACCAAAAAACATATCGTCGCCAATGATGATGTCGGCAGGGAATTCCCGCAGGACCTTGTGCACGCCGCTATACTGAGCGGGAATGGTATCGACGAAGAAGCGCTCCACTAATGTGCGCAACCATTGTGGCCCGGGCGGTACGCCCTTCATCTCGTCGGACGTGATGACATCCTGCGCAGTCAGATCCGCCTCTTCGGGGAGCGGATAGAATTTTGCTTCGAACCGTTCGACACGGCTACGCAGGGAGGTCCCCGTCAGAAAGGCAAGTTCGTGGCCCTCCGCGATCAAGATACGGCCGATCGCCAGTAGCGGATTGAGATGGCCGGTCCCGGGGGTCGAGACGACGAGAATCTTCATATGATCGTCTCGTCCGATTGTCGACATAGCGATCTCCTTTGGGTTGCGACGCAAAACCTGTAAAGCGTCGAGGCTGAAGAGCACTGCGGCGGGCCCGCCGGGCGGTATTGCGTCCACCCGGCCCCTTTCCGCATTGGAATCATCGTGAGAAGGCGCCAATTCGCCGGAAATTAGTTCGAGACCGATTTCACCTTGCGGACGAGCACGCTGTCGCCGTTCCGGCTGATTTCGAGCGCATCTGCCTGGTACGGTGTTGAGAACGCTACACGCTGACCTGGTGCAAGAACACACTCAACACGGATCGGCGTTCCCGCCATGCCCTGTGCGAGGGTCGTGACAACATGGAATCCGTCGCGCCCGACGGTGTAGTAGGCGACACCGGACACTTCGCCGAGTTCGATGCTCATACCATCGATCGGACGCAGGCTAGCGGCGTGGGCGGCCTCCAGAGAGGCCAAGGCGAATGCTGCGGCTACAAACATGCTACGGATCGGCATAGCGATCTCCTTTGGGTTGCGACATAAAACTGTAAAGCGTCGAGGCTGAAGAACACTGCGACGAGCCGGCCGGGCGGTATTACGTCCGCGCCGCGCCTTTCGGCATTTAGGCGTTCGCGCCGCCGAAGCTTGGCGGATTGATACCCATCGCCGCGATCGGCTCGCTGAAGGCTGCGCCCACACTCAGCTATATGCTGACGGGCGGTCCTCTTTGACCCAGTGCTTTTCAGCCTCGGAATCGGGGTCAGGCGGCTTCATTCCTTGGATGGTCCAGAAATCGATTGGCGTTTCGTCAATGTGGACCTCCCAGCGATAACCCCGCTCGCGTGCGAAAGCATTGAGTGCAGTGTTGACGCGCTCCAGCCACCACGCTCGCCGCTCGGGAGCAGTTGCGCGAGCAATCTGATCAATCCAAATCCTGACAAAATCGTTCGTTGCCTTTCCGCCGACAAAGAACGAGTTCCTTGGCAATTCGTGAAAGACAACGCTTGCATAGAACCGAGGCAAGCCGACGTCCGCGTAGAGGTCCGTGATACGCATCGCAAGCGCGCGCTTGTCCTCGGCTGAGTACGCATTTTCCGGACAGTAAATATGCCACAGAGGCATTTGAGTTCTCCTTAGTAAGCTTTCGCAATATTCGTCCTGGCTTCTTCATTCCTTCGAGGGCGTATTCTTGGCAGGGCGCGCCCGCCAGCATGCTGCCGCATGAGGACGGGTCGACGGCAGGCGCCGACCCGGAACGCTCCATCACGCGAGTTCTTCGAGATGCCCGAGGCCCAGACCGTCGACGACGGCCTTCTGGACGGGCGCGATGTCGGCATTGATCTTGTCAGCACCGAACGACGTGCCCACCACCGTCCGAGCGGCGCGACTGCCCTTCGCCTGGCCGACGAGCTTGGCGACGGCCTCGGCAATGTCGTGAGGCTTCGGAGCGTCCTTTCCCTGCAGCATTGACGTGAAGGTCTTGTAGATGGCGTCGGGAATCTGGCCGACCTCGCCGTAGGACTTCGTGATGTCGCCGTCGGCAGGCCTCTGGATGCTCGAGTACAGGCTTGTCGGGTAAGCGCCAGGCTGAACTTCCACCACGTCTACGCCGAGTTGGGAGACCTCCAGCCGAATGCTGTCGGTCAACGCTTCGATCGCCATCTTGCTCGCGCCGTAGATGCCGACGAAGGGGAACGTCACCCGGCCGAGGACCGAGCCCATGTTGATAATGAGGCCTTCGCGCTCCCGACGCATCGAAGGCAGCACTGCCCGCGTAACGCGGAGGAGCCCGATGACGTTGGTGTCGAAGATCGCCTTCGCCTGATTCGCCGTGAAGGCTTCGGTCACGCCGACCGACGCAATGCCAGCGTTGTTGACCAGCACGTTGATCTTGCCGGCCTCGGCGAGGATAGAAGCAACGGCGCGATCGACCGAGCCGTCATCGGTAACGTCGAGTTCCACGACGCCTATTTTCTGGCTTCGCAGCGCGTCGGCGTGGCTGCGATTGCGGCCGGCGATGTCGCGCATCGCGGCGAACACGCGATAGCCGTCGCGCGCCAGCCTTTCCGCGGTTTCGCGGCCGAAGCCGCTCGATGTGCCGGTGATGAGAATAGTCCTGGTCATGGTTTGCCTCCGGTGATGAGGGTTGCGGGTCAATGCGAGACGATCAGCCGGTATGGCTGGTCAGGAACCGGCGGAGTACCGCGACCGGGATGTCCGAGAACGAGCTTGAACAGACGTCGGGAGCGGAGGGTTCGGGTGATGAAGCCTTGGATGCGAGTCAGAAGGCGAATTCCAGGCTGGCGTGTGCAACCAACGTTCCCGTAGACGCAAACGAAACGCGGGTTTCCGTGAAGGCCGACGCTTTGCCAAAGCGCAATACTCTGCTCTTACATGATAGTCATCGTTGACGGCTGGACGCAGGAAGTGAGTGTGCTGATACACCGTGCCTTTAGTGATGCGCCCCGTCGTGCCCACAGACAGTGATGCAACCGAGTCAATGGCCGCCATAATTGCCTGGCCACATACCGCACAGCTTGACAATTTGAGCGCTTCATTTTGTGGAAGCATCGCGGACACGATGCCCGGGCAGACCTTGAACTCACGAAGGCCGAGCATTTTCACCCAAGGCGCGAAAACATATTCGTACAGCTCAAGAACGGTGGCATCCGTCACTGGCAAACAATGAAGCGGAACCGGAATTCCAGACCGCCCAACTCCCAAGGCAGGATCGGACTCGTTTTGCGTTGCCTGCTCGGTCACAAAAGCCCGGTTTCCCGTTAGCGTCATTGTATTCTGAACTTCTGCAATCATTGCTGTCTCCGATTCTCGTCAAAGCGTGACTACGAGGATCGGAATCTAGGCGGCTGGACCGCAGGTGTCGTGAGGCGATCGCGCCCAATCATCCGTACTAACGCGCACCGCCTGGCGCGCCTCGCGGCGATGCTGACACGATCTCGGCGGCGTGATTTGGCGTGACGCAGAGTTGAGTGGGACCCGTCGCGGGCCACGCTAGCTTGATCAACGTCTGCCCGTGGTTTCGGCGCAGGCCATTGCAAACCGTGCGATTAGGCTTGCCAAGACTCGTTTTACCAAGACCCGTGGAGGTGATGATGCGCCCGAACGACGATTTTCTCAGCGCTCCAGAATTGGATTATGACGGTTTCCGAGCTGCAATGCGCGAGGATTGGGGATGGTTTACTCCTGCTCGCGAAACCAACATCTTCGCCAGCAAGGTGCGCACGCGGCGCGTCTTCGGATTCGCCGCAGTAGATCTCACCTGCAGCGCTACCCGCCTTGAGCGGACGGAACAGGACATTCGCCGTGACAACATGGAGTACTATTTCGTCACAGTTCAGGATACCGGCGAATCGATCATCATTCACAACGACCGAGTCGTAAATATCACTGCTGGCGATGTCGTCCTGCTCGATTCCACAAAGCCCGTGACATTCATCTCGCGGGCCCAAGACAGCGCGCGATGGCTTGGTGTGCAAGTGCCGCGCCAGAAGCTGGCGTCGCATCTCGGCTTCGAACCGCAAGGTGGCGTGTGCGGTCCTCGGCAGGCGCAAGCGTCACGTCTGCTCTGTCAACTCGCTCTTGACCCGATCAACGATGCAGAACCGGCGTTCGCGTCGACTGATCAATTTATGCATCTGGTGGTCTACGACCTCCTCGGCGCACTGTTTGCACCTCCCGCCCCGCTTGGCTCGCGCCACAACGACAAGCTGTTCATGCGCGTCTGCGGCATCATAAAGGACCGCTTTGCCGATCCGGACATCTCTCCGCGCGAGGTGGCTGTCGAGGCGGGAATTTCACTGCGCTATTTGCAGAAGCTGTTCACGGTCCGTGGGTCGACATGCGGTCACCACATATGTTCGGCCCGTCTGGATCATGCGGCGCGTCTGATCGAACGCCGCGCGTTGATGAAGACAGGTCAGCCTCTCAGCGATATTGCCTACGCCTGCGGCTTTCGCGACTACACGCATTTTGCGCGCGGCTTCCGCCGGCGTTTCGGCACCGCGCCGGGCGCCGTCGGAGCAGGCGCCACCGGTAACGACAGCGCACGGGTGTGAAGGCTGCAGAAACAGAGGCAAGCGCAGTTAAGCTCGGCTCTCGACCGAATTCAGAAAGGATCTCGCTTTCCAACCCCTGTCGCGCCCAGAAGCAATCCGGGGGTCGACCGTCGAAAACAGAGATCTACCTAACATTCGATAGGAGCTGGCGGAGAGAGTGGGACCCAACCCCAAGCCTACACTAAGTGACTGAAACCCCTTGATCACAAGCACTTAGGCGGGCTATTTGGGGGACACATTGGGGGCCGCTTTGGGGGACACCTCGCCTCGCCGGGGGTGATCAATTCATGCTGAGACCGAGATTGGGACGCCACCTCGAATGGCACGGCAACCGCATTCGTGTCGTCGTGCGAGTGCCACCCGCGCTGATCAAGAAGGTCGGCGTCACCAAGCTGCGCGAGGTGCTCGCGACACGCGATCCGCTGGAGGCCGAACGGGAGAAGGTGGATGTGGTCCGCCGATTGAAGGCTAAGTTGCGCGGGGAGAAGGTGGTCGTGGTGCAATCGCCGCTGACACAGGAAGCCCTGCGGTGGCGTGAGGCAGCGCGACAGGCAGCGATGGGACAGGGCGGCTCCGGCCCCACCGAAGTGCAAATCGCGCTGAACGACCGGACTGACATGATCGAGCGTCAGCACGGGCCGGAACTCGCGCAGGCGTTCGGCTCCATTGCGTTGGGGCTCGCGACACCGCTGACCTCGCTGCTGGACCGCTGGTTCACCGAGAAGGCATTCTCAGTGGGCTACCGAGAGGACATCCGCCGGGCCGTTGCACGGCTGGAGCAATGGTGCGGAGAGACTGCGGCCCGTCCCGTGGTCGAGGCAATCCACACAGCAGATGCGGGCCGCTTCATTCACGACCGCTACATCGCATCGAAGGTGGACGTGACGACGGCCAACAAGGACATCTCTTGCCTGCACTCCTACTGGCGCTGGATGGGGAGGCGACACGGCATCAAGGAGAACCCTTGGAGCGAACAGCGGCTGCAAGAAAGCAAGACGCGGGAGGCGGAAGAATGCAGCGACGACAAGCGACCGTTCACGGATGATGAGGTCCATGCGCTGCTCGCTGGCATCAGGTTGCGTCGCGAATGGGGGTTCTCGCTGTTCTCTGCACTCAGTGGCCTGCGAATACACGAGATCGCGGGGCTGCGCGTCAAGCACTGCCGTGAGGGCAAGATCGCGGTGACCAAATCCAAGACCCCGAGTGGTGTGCGGACGATCCCAGCCCACCCGCTACTCGCGACATTGATCGAGACACGCAGTGTCGGGAAAAGGCCGGATGACTTCCTCTTCGAGGAGTTGCCCGAGCAACGCCCCGGCTCGAAGCGCGATAGGTCCACCCCCGTAACTCAGGCGTTCACTCGTGAGAGGCGACGGCTTGGCGTTGAGGAGAAGGCGAACGACAGGCAACGCCAATCCAACGTCGACTTCCACAGTTGGCGGCGTTGGTTCATCCGCCGTGCCGTAGCCGGGCTGGAGAAGGGCGGCGTGGGGTACACAGCGTGGACGATAGCGAGCGTGGTCGGGCACAAGGTCGAAGACGGCACGATTGAGGGTGTTGCCTTGCCACTCGGCATGACCATGGGCGTGTACGCTGGTGCGGCATCATGGGAGGCGATGACAGCCTGCGTGAAGGCCGTGACGCTACCGAAGAACACACCGGCGCGACGGGATGACTTGGCCACGGAGATGCCTGGGGATCGCCGCCCTACGGTGAGGCGCAGAGAACTGCCTGCTGCGGCGGAATGACGAGAGCGGCCCTTTCAGTGCATCGTGTCCGGGGCTTCCGTTCCAGCAAGGAGAGCTGACTTGAAGGCCGCATCGAACAAGCCCCTAAACTGCATCGCGTTGACATTCGAGATGTGGGCAGTATCCCGGAAGTTCGCTTGGCCATCCTTGACCAGATAGCAATTGTCGTGCTCACAGATCACCGCTTGAGGGTCCACAACAATGAGGCGCGGATTGTCTCTGTGCTTGGCGAGCCCGCGAGCGATTTCCGCTCGGAAGTCGCGCATCGTTACGTTGGGATCGGCGTCGATCTTCCATTCTCGGATGGCTCGCCCCGCACGTGCCTGCTTCTCGATCCATCGCTGGGGCAGATCGAAGCCGATGTTGAGCAAGGGCATGATCAACACAACGGTCTTGTCTAAGGAGAGCAGGCGATCGACCACCGAGGAAACGTCCGACGCACTTCCCCAATTGCCCCCGAGCACAATGATGCTCGGTTGAGCAGCACCGCTCAAGAGATCGAGGATACTCCGGTTGAAGCTCCTACAGGCCGGAGTATCGCCCGAGTTCCGAGCGGCATCGTCAACAAACGGCCTGCATGCGCTCTGGGTCGCGATCAATCCGTGTATGTCGTTGGCAGCGGCTGCTGAGGAAATCGGCTCAAGGTACTGGTTCGCAAAGCTGTCACCCCATAAGATCGCCGAGGGTCGCACCGCACTCTCTCCTGCGCCGAAACCGCAGTAGGTCTCTGCCGCACTCTTGGTGGAGTTCGCGTTCCTGAAGCACTCATCGCGTGGCGTGTTGGTCCTCCTCGCCAGCTCAGCCGGCAAAACATACTCTGGTAGCCTGCTCGGTACCCCATTATCGAGGAATGCGACCGCGACAAACGCCGTGAGCATGGCGAATAGAGCACCGGAACCAGCGAGCATCCGGCGGAACGTCCAGAACTCCCGACGCATCCTGACTGGTTGCTCCACGTAGCGATAGGACGCGGAGCTGAGCACGATGGTCAGGGCGACCATCAGCATCTTGTGCGCGGCGCTGACGCTTTCGCCATGCAGCGACAGCCAGCCAAGTACGAAGACCCAGATTGGCCAGTGCCACAGGTAGATTGAGTAGGACCAGTCGCCCAACCGCTGGATAGGAGAGAAACCGAGCCAGCTCATGGCACCCCTCCCCTGGCGCGCTGCCACGATCATTGCCGCGCCCAGGATTGGAGGAATTGTGAGCACGCCTGGCCAGTGCGCTTCCGGTGCGGGATAGGCGATAGAAAATGCCACCAATGCCCAGCCTGCAACAGCGACGACGAGGTTCTCGATCCAAGGATGGTTCGTATCGCATTTGGAGCGCCACCACATCTCGAAGGCAGCGATCAATCCGCCTGCCAGCGGCTCCCAAGCTCTTGCACGCAGGGAGAAATAGGACGACCCCATGGCATCGTTCCGGCTCGTCCATAAGCACCAGACGAGGGACACGGCGGCAGCAATCTGAACTGCAATCAGCACCGCCCCGATCTTCGATTTCGAGCTGTAAGCCGATCGCCAGATCAGCGACACGATCAGGGGCATCCAGATGTAGAACTGCCACTCCACCGAGAGCGACCACGTATGCAGCAGTGGCTTCGTCTGTGCGGCCATAGCGAAGTAGCCGTGGTCGCTGTCGAAGGCGAAATTTGACACGAATGTCAGCGCCGACAACGCTTGCAGGAGATGCTTCAGGTACTCGCGCGGGAGGGTGAGGAACCAGCCAGCGACAACAGACGCGACCACGACGACGGCCAGGGCAGGAAAAATCCGGCGCATCCGCATCGCGCCAAACGCAATCAACGAGAACCGACCCAAGGCCAAGTCGGTCAGCACCTTCCCGGTCATCAGGTAGCCGGTGATCACCAAGAAAATATCGACGCCGACAAATCCCCCAGCGAACCCAAGTAAGTGGAAGTGGTACCCAACCACAGCGATGACAGAAACCGCCCGTAGCGCGTTAATGTCGATGCGGAAGCCGCCGTCGATTTTGTGCTTGCTTGTCGGCGCAAATGCAGCCGCTGTTCCGTCCATCACCAGGTTCCCCCAATGTCCCTTCCGCCTGGTTGGGTCGCCACCCGTTCACTATCCGGTCACTGGGATTTTTCCCAGGGCGTGACGGCCGTTCTCGGTAGAACTACTGGGACGGCGAGCCCACTAGCCATCTGGAGCGTACGCAGTCGGCTCTGTTTAGGGGGAAGCCCTCAAGAAGGAATGGCCTCAGCGACGCACATCAATTGGGTTGCAGTCTAGCCATACAGAATGCGCCTTCGGGGGCGACCAAATGGGTTGCACTACAGCCCTACAGAACGCCCTCTCTGAAGAGGTCCAAATAGGTTGCAGTATCGCCCTGCAGAACGCCCTCCCGCAGGACTGGTCGATTGGGTTGCACGTTAGCCCTACAGAACGTCCTCTCCCACAGGTGACAGCTCTCGGCCCAGCCCGGCTCACGACGTCCCGCCCCTCCCTCCTCCAATCCCGCCAAGCCATTCACGACGCGCCCGAGCGGCACGGCGAACAGAACTTTCGCTGCATCGGGAGTGACACGGTGCAGGCAACGACATTTTTGCCCGAGACACATCACCCACGGTGAGCGGCTTGGCCCGATGGGACCTTTCTACCAGCGCCCACTGGCGCTCACCGATCCCTTGGCCCCTCCGTGGGCCGCACAACCTACCTCCAGCATGAAAGCAATCATGAACGACAACACTACTGCCGTGGCCGCGAGCCTCACCGGCAGCACGATCACCGTGCTCGACGCCATCATGGGCAGCGGCAAGACCACTTGGGCAATCAGCCACATCAACGCCACTCACGCCAAGAACCAATCCGAAGTCTTCGACGGCCTGCCCGGTGACCGGCGCTTCCTCTACGTCGCACCATTCCTGACCGAGGTAGACCGCATCCGTGACGCATGCCCGGACCYGATGTTCAGGGACCCCCAGCCGATCCACGGGCGCAAGCTCTTCCATTTGGAGAAGCTGATCGAGGATGGGCACAACGTCTGCACGACGCATGCGCTCTTCTCGATGTTGAACAAGCGCATCTACGAGCGATTGAGGGAGCAGAATTATACGCTGATCATCGACGAGGTGATCACGTGCGTCGATCTGCTCAAGACGCTCACGGTGTCTGATCGGAAGGCATTGTTCGATGGCGAGTACGTCCTCGTTGACGGAGCCGATCGACTTCACTGGAACCACGTCAAGCACCCGAACTACAACGGCCGATACAACGACATCAAGAACCTCTGCGACAACGGCAATCTCGTTGTCTACGGCCGCGATGCCAAGACAAGCCTGCCGGCCGTTCTGATCTGGGAGTTCCCCGCCGACTTCCTCCGCTGCTTCAACAATGTGTTCATCCTGACGTACATGTTCCACGGCTCACCGATGCTCTCCTACTTCGAGGCTGAAGGGCTATCGTTCGAGATGCGGGGCATCAAGGGTGGTAGGCTCGTATCGTGGGACAACACCGACGAGGCCGCGATCAAGGCCAAGCTCCGATCACTCGTCACGGTCTACGATGGGAAGATGAATGGCATTGGGGCGTCCCGCGATGGGTGCAATCCGCTGTCATCGTCATGGTTCGACCGTGCAACTGAAGGGGCATTGAAGAACCTCAAGTCATCGACAGAGAAGTTCTTCGAGCGCATCGCCAAGACACCCTCCGCAGTCAACGGATGGACGACCTTCAAGAAGGCGAAGACGCCACTGAAGGGCAAGGGCTACGGTCGTGGGTTCATCCCAATCAACGCCAAGGCGACGAACGACTACATCGAGAAGAGATCAATGGCTTACCTCGCCAATGTCTTCCATCAGCCGACCATCAAGGGCTTCTTCGAGCGTCGTGGCGTACCCGTCTATGAAGACCTCCACGCCTTGTCAGAGATGATCCAGTGGATTTGGAGATCGGGCATCCGCAAGGAAGAGCCAACCCCGATCAACGTGTTCGTCCCCTCGGCACGAATGAGGGGGCTGCTGATCGAATGGCTATCGTCGGACAGCACCGCCGCTTTGATCGCCAAGCGAGCTGCGCCTCCCCTGAAGAGGGCGGCCTAACGGGCAAATGGGGAAGTTCGACGCTCGAAAACTTCCCCACCACACCAGTAATCCACTGAAATTATGTGGTTATTCCGACGCAGCCTTAAGAGAAGACTATAGAGGGAACCGGCTGATCGACGAATGAGCAAGCCAGCGAAGAGGTTCTCTCCGGTCCATCAGCAGACTGAGCTCCCGGAGGGGCTGACCAAGGGTCTCGACTGGTTGTTGACGCTACGCTGAAGGGAGCCGGGAAACTGCCTCCCGGTTACCACCGCAGCAACATCAGAACCATGCGTCGCGCCATGGCAACGCGCAGCTTCGCCCCCTATGGCCCCCGCCTGCGGCCCGACACATTCATCAATCATCAATTCGTCCTCGTAAGGAAGATCATGAACACCACCCCCACCTCGGACATTGTCTCCGCAATCGCCGCCGCCAAGGCTACGATGCTTGAGAACCGCCGCGAGCGTAACCGCCGGAACGCCAGAGCGGTCTACCGGCAGACACTTCAGATCAACCCCCGGAAGGCGATGTTGCAGAATGCTCAGCGAGCAGCCCGCCGCTTCAGCGTCCCCATTGACATCACCACAGATGACATCGTGATCCCGGCCCGATGCCCGGCCTTCGACATCCCACTTGAGCGCTCGGTTGGCGTTGCGGGTGAAGCCTCGCCGTCCCTCGTTCGGATTGAGCCGGCGCTGGGCTATGTGAAAGGCAACGTCATCGTCGTGTCAGCCAAAGCGGCCCGCGATCCGCTGGCGCGGACGCTGCTCTTCAAGGCACTGAAGGGGGATCTGAAGGCTGAGCCTCGAGGTGCAACCATCGGCGCTTGAGGTTCCCCGGATAGTCGGTGCCGAAACGTGAAGGGGCTATTCCAGGACTGGCGCTGCGCCATCTTCCCCCTGGGTGGGGTCCGATCCAATGAGCAAATAGCAAGACGACCTTCGGCCTGTGAGGAGGTCGAGGCAATTCGCCGCCCCAAGGCATCTCCTCGGTGGTGATGAGCAACTACGCCTTCCATCTGCCCGAACTGGATGTGTTTCTCCCTTGACGCTGCACCTGCGCACCGTTACATCGGTCTCAACGCACGTTGACTAAGATGTAAGGGGCATTGATGGCCGTCAAGAAGTTCGTCGCCTACTATCGGGTGTCCACTCGCAAGCAAGGCGCTTCCGGTCTTGGACTGGACGCGCAGCGGGCCGCAGTCGCTGGCTACCTCAACGGCGGTTCATGGAAGATCGTTGCCGAGTTCACCGAGATCGAGAGCGGTCGGCGCAGTGATCGCCCGGCGCTCGAAGATGCCCTTGCTGCAGCTCGCGTCCATCAGGCTCCCCTCGTGGTGGCCAAGGTGGATCGGCTCACGCGCTCGGTGGCCTTCCTCTCGAAGCTGCTTGAGGCGGGCGTTGACGTTCGCTTCGCCGACCTGCCTTCCATTGAAGGACCGACTGGGCGCTTTATGCTGCAGCAAATGGCGTCCGTGGCTGAGCTAGAAGCGGGGCTCATCTCGTCTCGCACGAGAGCCGCTCTTGCGGCTGCAAAGGCCCGAGGCAAACAGCTAGGCGGGCATAGGGGGATCAAGCTGTCCAAGCACTCGCAGGCCGCAGGACGTGCTGCACAGAGCGATAGAGCGAAGCAACGAGCTGCCGACCTTGCGCCCTTGTTGTCGCAGCTCAGGTCCGAGGGCATCACGTCAGCAAGCGGAGTGGCACGAGCACTAACTGAACGCGGCATCCCTACGGCGCGTGGGGGCAGCAATTGGACCGCTCTGCAGGTGCTTCGCGTCACGGCACGAGCGCAGGCGTAAGCCAGCCGGCGGTTGCGTCATGATCATCTGTCCCTCCCAATCAGTGTTTTTCATAACGGACGGGGTCTTGCTGACGGACGGGAATGGTTCTACTTCTGTTCCTGCATAACTCTTGGTCAACAGTGTTGCTGTAGGGGTAGGCTAGACTTACGGGGAAGCAGGTCATGGGCACTGAGTATCGCCTTCGCATCGACAGTGACTTCACTCCCGCTACCTTTCCAATGGAACGGCTAGGCGAGTATCTGTCGGCCCTTGCCAGGCTGCTCGGGCAGACCCCCAACGTCCACTTCACGGACCTTCGCGCTGGCTCTTCCATCCTCGCGGTCAATGTCGATGATGCCGCCGTCAAGACGGTGGTTGAGCGGGTGCGAGCTGTGCACACGGGGTTCGGCCCATCGGACGCACTAAAGGCTTATGGTCAACTCGATGCCCTGCTCTGGCAGGATGGCGCAACGGCGACCCTCGTCAGCGAAGAGATGGGCATCGTGATCCCGTTTCGAGGAAGAGATCGACCCGAGCCAGTAGTGTTCGGCCCCTTCAGGCAGGACGGCACAGTAGACGGTCAAGTCATCCGCGTGGGCGGAACGGGCGACACTATCCCGGTTCATCTACGCGATGGCGATGCGATCCACTCGCACCTCTTTGCTTCAACTGACGTTGCTCGCCGGGTCGCTCAGCACCTGTTCGGGCCTACTGTTCGAGTTCACGGAACGGGAACTTGGTTTCGGACGGCTGAGGGCATCTGGGAGCTGCGGTCGTTTCGTATCACCGACTTCGAGCTGCTGGGCGACGAGCCCCTTACTGATGTCATTCGCAACATCCAAGCAGCCAGCGGCAGTAGCTGGAATGAGATACCCGACCCGGTTCGGCTGCTGATGGAGCAACGGCGCGACGAGGGCGACCTTCAATGATCGTAGCCTTCGACGCCTCTATCCTGATCTACATCATCGACGCGCAAGCATCTGCGCCGCTGGACGAGGCTACAGGGCAGCCGCTGTTGCAATGCAGGGAGCGCGTAGAGCACCTGATCAACGAGCTGCAGAAGGAGGGTGCGAAGATCATCATTCCCACCCCCGCGCTTGCAGAGGTGCTGGTGAAGGCCACGAACGCACCTAAGATGCTTTCTCACCTCACCACATCGAAGCACTTCAAAGTGGCCTCGTTCGACGAGAAGGCGGCTGTAGAGTTCTCGTTGATGCAGTCGTCGCGAACGACCAAGCCCACTTCTAGCCGGACGAAGGCGAAGTTCGATGACCAGATCGTGGCCATTGCTCGCGTTGAATGTGCCTCGGTCATCTACTCTGACGATGAGGACATTGCTAAACTGGCTGGGTCAAACGTCAGGGTTGTTGGAATGTCGGCGCTGCCGACGCCTCCAGCGCCCCCAACTAAGGCTCCAGACCTCTTCGATTTTGAGCCGCAGAGTGATGCGCCCCCGCCGCGCGCTTAGGATCGGGTCATTTCTTGCTCGCGTTGAACAGCATGCCCACCGCCGACGAATGCAGCTTCTCGCCCTCTTCTTTGAGGGCTTTGATCCGCTTTGGAACGTCTTTCATCTTGGGGACGTCCACCACTTGGTCGAGGGCTGCACCGATGAGGCTTACCACGGGAACGCCGCATGCTGATGCGACCTGCATAGCTCCCTTCACCACACAGCTTGCCAGTTCTACACCCCCAAAGCGCCACCTCTTTCCAGACAACGATGACAACTTCTTTCGGTGCTCGTCAAAGGCATCTTGGATGTTCTTCACGACCTGATCGCCGGTTCGGTAGAAGTTGTCAGGCCTAAGGTGCATCAGCTCCTCGACGCCAACGGTTAGCATCTGTCGCAGTTCAGGCAGAACGTCTTGCTTACGCATCTCCACGAGAGCCGCGACCGGCACATTTCCCAGCCACTCCATCTCGCCTTGAGCCGCGCTCTGCAGTGCCTTGGTCATGTGCAAGTGCAGGTGCCCCTGATCACTTGGCTCACTGCGTGCCCCGTAGGCCAGCCACCAAACGAAGTGACGCCAAGACGTGGGCGCATCAATGAGGGGGGCACCGCCGAGCCTCTGGCTTCGTCGCATAAGGTCGGTGGCCTGCGTCATCCTCCCTACCGCCGACAACATAACCGCGTCGCCTGCACTGCAGGAGTGATGTGGCTCGAGGTAGACTTCGCGGTAGCTCTGCATCTGTGCATCGAGCGGTCGGCTATCTTCAACGTCGAACAGGAGCCTGTCCTTGTTGACAAGCCGCGCCATTACGTCGCTGGGGGTTGAGAGCCCGGTCATGAAGGCGCTCGCCTCCTCCAGTGAGCTGAACTTCACCCCGAACATGGCCTCCAAGTGAGCAAGGGTACTCGGCTCAGAGGCTTGGCGAAGCCCCTCACGCTCGCCTTCGTCTACGAAGGTCTGATCCGGTACGATCACGACCAGGGGGGTACCTACGTCGGCAAGTGCAGCCTCCCGATACAGCAACAGAGACATTGCGGCCTTGACGAACCACTGAACGCTCTGTGTGCTGCCTTCCTCAAACAGCAGATTTTTCGTGCGAAGAAACGGATCGGGGAGGATGATCGTATCGGCGTACAACCCCGAACAAGACACGATATTCTTGCTGCCTTCAGGGAATGTCTCGCCGCCAAAGACTGCCTTTAGCCCGCGGATGTCCTGAACATGATAATGCGCATTGTCTGAGGCGCTCTTCCACAAGTCGTCGATCCACTCGAAGAACTGCGGGATGCTGGCGCCGATGTCCTTCACTGCGTCGGCGTTGGCGGCGATGGCTGCACCCACTTGCCAAGGTGTTGCGCCCTCCTTTTTCATTCGGTCGAAGAGCCAGCCGAAGTTCCTTTCGACCACATCGAAGTAGCCCTGCTGAAGGTCTCGGAGCGAGACTTCACCCTTTACGTCTTCGCGGTGCTGCCATCCCTGCACCGCTGCCGCGAGGGCACGAACGCTGCTGTCTACAGTCGAAAGATCGATCTCGCCGTCTGAACCGTACCTCACCGCCTTCAGGCTTTCGGCGATCTGCATGCCCTCGGCAATGTGGACCTTCCCTGCCTCAAACTGCTTTCTGAGGAGCTCGATACGTCTTCTTAGTCCCGCGTCTCTTGCGGCATTTTCGTCAGCCACGGCGTTACCCTCGCGTCACGGTTGAGGAACGAGATACTACCATCACCTATGGTCACTACGACGAGATCATGGGGGACACAATGGGGGACACTATGGGGGACACCTCGTTTACAAGGCTCCGCAAACCATTGATTGTACTTATAAAAAATGTCTTACGGAGGAGTGGCGGAGAGAGTGGGATTCGAACCCACGGTACGGTTTCCCGCACACACGCTTTCCAAGCGTGCGCCTTAAGCCACTCGGCCATCTCTCCGGAGCGCCCTCTCTTGAAGGGGAGCAGATGATTTTGCAAGAGATCGCGGGGAAATCGGGTGAATTTTCCGTAAGATATTGTATTTGAAAGATAATATCTGGCGTCAGCGGGCACTTCGGAACCGCCCAATGGCTGAACCGGAAGCGGGTTTGGCGCGACGATTCACTCAAGACCGCCAAACACGACCGGGGACGCCATGACCATCCAAAGGACCATCGCCGCGCTAGGCCTGATTTCGGCCCTTGGCTCCGCCTTCGCCGTGCCGGCCGCCGCGCAGGTCTGCACCCGGCAGGGCGTCGACGTGAGTTGCGACGACGGGCGGCGCGGCGTGCTTTCGGGCGATGCCATCATCTGGCCGGACGGGACGCGCTCGAGTGCCGCGCCGCATCCGAGCGTGATCATCGGCAACAAGAGCTCGGTGCATGTCGGACCCGGCGTGTTCGTCGGTCAGGGCAAGGGCATGGTGCCGCTGGACGATCCCAACGCACCGAACAAGCGGCAATGCGCGATTTTGGACGGGGTGTCGTATTGTTATTGAGCACCTCTCCCCGCGAGAACGGGGAGAGCAAGAGAGCTTAAATCAGCCGCACACCTGATATCGCCGACTTCAGCCAGCGCAGGGCCTGCGGCGGCTGGGTCTCGAGCGGCGTGACGACGGCCTTCTCGGTCCGGCACTTCTCCAGCTCGGCAACGAAGTCGGCGGACCATTGCTGGATGGTGTGGCCGCGCAGCGTCTTCATCATCGCGTCCCAGCGCATCTTGCGCTCGGTGAGCGACATCGCGGCCGCGACCGCGATCGCGCGGGCCATGCCGTCGATATCGTGCGGATTGACCAGCAGCGCCGTTTCGAGCTCGTTGGCGGCGCCGGCGAACTTCGACAGCACCAGCACGCCGGGATCGGCCGGGTTCTGCGCGGCGACATATTCCTTGGCGACGAGGTTCATGCCGTCATGCAGCGGCGTCACCACGCCGATCTGCGCGGTGCGGTAGAGACCCGCAAGCACGGCCTGGCTGAAACCCTTGTTCAGGTAGCGGATCGGCGTCCAGTCGACCTCGCCGTGGCGGCCGTTGACGTCGCTGACGAGACGCGCGACCTCGTTCTGGAGATTGCCATAGGCCTCGATCGCACCGCGCGAGGGGTTGGCGATCTGGAGCAGCGAGATGCTGCGCGCAAACTGCGGATGCTCGGTCCAGAGCCGGTCGAACGCGCTGATTCGATTGACGAGACCCTTGGAATAGTCGAGCCGGTCGACGCCGATCGCGAGCCGCTCGCCGTTGAGACTGCGGCGCAGCCGCGACACGTCGGGATGCGAGGCCGACTTCGCCGCGTAAGCCGCGAACTTTTCCGCATCGATGCCGATCGGAAAGACCTCGCAACGCGTACGGCCATGCTGCGAGATCGCAACGCCGTCTTCGACGGCGAGGCCGAGTTCGCTCGCGACATAGCCGAGGAAATTCTGGCAATCCTCGTTGGTCTGGAAGCCGAGCAGATCGTAGGCCAGCATCGCCGTGATCAGTTCGCGATGATTGGGCACGCCCTGCATCACCGCGACGACCGGCCACGGCGTGTGCAGGAAGAAGCCGATTGGATCATCGACGCCGAGATCGCGCAGCTCCGCGCCGAGTGCGAGGAAATGATAATCCTGCACCCAGAACGCCGTTTTCGCTTTCCGGAAGCGCATCAAGGCGCGCGCCATGAAGGCGTTGACCTCGCGATAGCTGACATAGTCGTCGCGCGAGACGCGAATCAGATCGCTGCGCGAATGCAGCGCCGGCCACAGCGCCGAATTGGCAAAACCTTCGTAATAGCCGCCGTAATGCGCCGCCGGCAGATCCAGCGTCGCTATCGCACCCGACCCAAGCGCTTCGATCTCGGCGAACGGTTCCTTCTGATGGCCGTCGCGCACACGGCCCGACGAACCCACCCAGATAGCACCCGAATGTTCCACCACGGGAAGCAATGCCGCAGCCAAGCCGCCCGTCATCGGCTCGTTGGGTTTACCGCGCGCAACTCGATTTGAAACGACGACTAAATTCACAGGTCGTCCCCTCCTTCATTCCAACCCGTTTAACTGCTGTTCATCAATATGGTTCCTGTCCATCATTTGTACGAAATGAAACCAAAATCAGGCACATGCGTTGGAACCAGTTTTTCTGCTGGGAACCCGGCGGTTTCGCTCAACAAAGTCAGTTTTCGTGACTGTGTTGCCCAGCATGAATTGCGCGCGCAAGCGAACGACGCGAGCGACAATGTGGCCCCGAGGTGTCGGTGCCTTATTCCAACCTTGTGTCGTCGAGCAGACGCGCGAGGAACGCGCGCACATCCTTCGGCTCATCGAAATGGCCGTTGACGCCGATGGCGCGGCGACCGACCGAGAAGGACAGCCCGTTCATGTCGGGCATGATCGCGAACACGGTCTCATCGGTAACGTCGTCGCCAATGAAGATCGGACGGCGCCCTTTGAAGGGCTCATGCTTCATCAATTCGCGCACGCCGGTGGCCTTGGTGAAGCCGGAATGCTTGATCTCGCAAACGAACTTGCCGGGCAGCACCTCGATCGGCGCATTGGGCAGATCGGCGCGGATCAGCGAGACGGCTTCGAAGATCGCCTTCTCCGCATGCGGCGCGAGACGATAATGCAGCGCCAGCGAATAGCCCTTGTCCTCGAGTAGAATGCCGGGGCTGAGCTTTGCAATCGCAGCCAGGCGACGCTTCAGCTCCTTGTCCATCGGCGGCGCATGCACGTCGTCGGCCTCATTGCCCACCGACAGGCGCATTTCCGCGCCGTGACCGGCGACCGCGCGAAACACGTCGGGTGCGAAGATCAGGTCGATGTCGTTGAGCGAACGGCCGCTGACCATCGCCAGCGCGCCGGACGTGCGCTCGGTCAACAGGTTCAGCGTTTCCGACAGGCCCGGCGGCACCCACACCTCGCGCGGCGTCGGCATCAGGTCGAGCAGCGTGCCGTCGATGTCGAGCAGGATCGCGGTCTCGCCGAGATGCGGCACGAGCGCATGCGGCACCGGCACCGCGTCGGGCGCTTCTTCGTCAACCATGGGGCGCTTCTGATCCAATTCCGCGAGCTCCGATTTCATAGTCTACTCCATAAAGGCAAGCGGCCGCGCGATTTGTTCGAGCGATTTGCGTTCCGCGGCGACGGCGTAGCGCCACGCCACGATCGCAGCCACGATCATCAGGAAGGCCCCCAGCAAATAGCCCGCGAACACGCTGGTGCGTGATCCCGTGTCGATCAGCGCGCCGAACAGCGCGGGCCCGATCACGCCGCCGATGCCGGTGCCGATTGCGTAGAACACCGCAATCGCCAGCGCGCGCACTTCCAGAGGGAACGTCTCGCTGACGGTCAGGTAAGCCGCGCTCGCGGCGGGCGAGGCAAAGAAGAAGATCACCATCCAGGCAATGGTCTGCCCCTGCGCGCTCAGCGCGCCGATCGAGAACAGATAGCCCGAGAGCGCCAGCAGCACGCCCGATACGCCGTAGGTAAACGTGATCATGACGCGGCGGCCGAGCGTGTCGAACAGGCGGCCGAGCAGCAGCGGCCCGAGGAAGTTGCCGGCGGCGAACGGCAGGAGATACCAGCCGACATGCTCGGCGCTGATGCCGTAGAAGTCGGTCAGCACCAGCGCGAAGGTGAAGAAGATCGCGTTGTAGAAGAACGCCTGCGCGCTCATCAGCACGAGGCCGACCAGGGAGCGCTGGCGATAGACGAAGAACAGCGTGTGCACGACCTCCCTGATCGGCGTGTGGTCGCGCATCTTCAGTCGGATTTTCGTGAAGCGGCCGTCGCTCGCGTGCTGGTCATGCCCGATCACCGAGCGCTCGATCTCGTCCACGATGGCGTGGGCCTGGTCGGGCCGGCCGTGGATCATCAGCCAGCGCGGGCTCTCCGGAATCCACATCCGCATCAACAGCACGACGAGGCCGAGGGCCGCGCCGATGAGATAGGCGAGGCGCCAGCCGAGATCGGGACCGATCAATGCGGGATCGAGCAGCACGATGGCTGCCACCGCGCCCATCGCCGCGCCGATCCAGAAGCTGCCGTTGATGACGAGATCGGTCCAGCCGCGGTAGCGCGCCGGCACCAGTTCCTGGATCGTCGAGTTGATCGCAGTGTATTCGCCGCCGATGCCGGCGCCGGTGAGAAAACGAAACAGCGCGTAGCTCGCGACATTCCACGACAAGGCGGTCGCGGCGGTCGCGGAGAGATAAAGCGCCAGCGTGATGAAGAACAGCTTCTTGCGGCCGATGCGATCGGTGAGCCAGCCGAAGCCGAGCGCGCCGAGCACCGCACCGGCAAGATACGCGGAATTGGCGATACCGAGATCGAGATTGGAGAATTGCAGCGACGGACTCTGCTTCAACGCGCCGGAGAGCGCGCCGGCCAGCGTCACCTCGAGCCCGTCGAGGATCCAGGTGATCCCGAGCGCCAGCACGACGCGGGTATGAAAGCCGCTCCACGGCAGCGCATCGAGCCGCGCGGGAATGCTGGTCTCGATGATGCGGTCAGCCGCGACCGCCCCAGAGACTGCAGGTCCATAATTCAGCGCTGGGCTTTGCTGCAATTCCATCGCGTTGCTGGGTCTAACCAATGGAAGCGGCCCCGGTTCACATGGTGTGGACGGGGGCGTTCCGATCATGGAGGTGCGGCATTCCGCCTGCCACCTGCGACAACGCCTGCGGCAAAGGCGGGTTCCCGCGGGAACAGCGCTTGGGATCGTTCGTTTCCGATGGAGCCGCTGGGAGTTGACGCATGGCTCGCGTCAGAAAGACGACACATTCGCGCAAAACCTGGAGCGCACGAAGGTGGAGCTTAAGCGGACGTGCGGGAGGGAATGAGACTCGCGCTCTTTACCCCGCTGTCGTCCCGGACAAGCGAAGCGCAGATCCGGGACCATAACCACAGGGAGTGGTTTGTCGAAGACTTGGAGCTACCACCGTCCGTCTATCCGCTGGGAGTATGGATCCCGGATCGGCGCGCGCCTAAGGGCGCGCTTGTCCGGGACGACAGCGGAGTATGAGGCGATAGCGAGGTCTTCAAGCGCCAAGCGCCTGACGCGCGGCGAGCCTTACGCGGCCCTGATATTGCCCATGAAACGATCGAGCTCGGCGCGCAGGCGCGTGCTTTCGGATGACAACGTCTTGGCCGAGTTCAACACCTCCTCCGAGGCCGAACCGGTTTCGGCGGCGCCGCGGTTGACCTGGCCGATGTCGGTGGCGGCAGTCTGGGTGCCCTGCGCGACGGTCTGGACGCTGCGCGCGATTTCCTGCGTTGCGGCGCCCTGCTGCTCGACGGCGCTCGCAATCGACGTCGAGATCGACGAGATCTGGCCGATGGTCGCGCCGATCTCCTTGATCGCGGCGACCGACTCGGCGGTCGCGCCCTGCATCCCCGTAATGTGGGAGGAGATTTCGTCGGTCGCCTTCGCGGTCTGGCTGGCCAGCGACTTCACTTCGCTGGCGACCACTGCGAAGCCGCGGCCGGCCTCACCCGCGCGCGCCGCCTCGATGGTGGCGTTGAGCGCAAGAAGATTGGTCTGCTCGGCAATCGCCGTGATCAGCTTGACGACTTCGCCGATCTGCTGCGCGGCATGGGAGAGTTTTCCGATGCGGCCGTCGGTTTCCTTCGCCTGCACCACGGCATTTTCTGCGATTCGGCTGGAATCGCGGACTTGGCGGCCAATCTCCTCGACCGAGGCAGAGAGCTCTTCCGTCGCGGTTGCGACCGACTGCATGTTGCTGGAGGCCTGCTCGGAGACACCGGCAACCTGGCTTGAGAGGCTCTGCGTGGTCTCGGCGGTGCGGGTCAGCGTGGAGGCCGCCGATTCGAGCTGCACGGCCGAGGCCGAGACGTTGGAGACGATGGCGCCGACGGCGCTCTCGAAATCGTCGGCAAAGCGAATCAGCTCGGAGCGGCGGCTTGCGGCCTGCTCCCGGTTCTGGGCTTCGCTGGCGGCGGCGTCGCGCTCGGCTTTCGCGACAGCCTGAACCTTGAATTCCTCGACTGCACCGGCCATCTCGCCGATCTCGTCCTTGCGGCCCAGGCCCGGCAGCACGACGTCGAAATTGCCGGACGCAAGCTCGCGCATCGCCTTGCACATCGCGATCATCGGACGCGAGATGCCGTTGCCGAGCATCAGGGCCAGCACGGCGCCAATGGCGAGGCCGCCGAGCGCCATCATCAGCATCAGCCGTTCGGTCTCGGTGATGGTGGCATTCGCGCTCGCTTCGATGCGCTGCTGATCCGAGGTCAGATCGGACCGCAACTCGGCCGAGAGCTTGAGAATGCCTGCCGCCGTCTTGGTCATCTCGCCGTTCAACTTGACGATGATCTTCACGTTCTCGGTCAGCTTCGAGAAAGAGGTGCGGTACTGCTTCAGCAGATTGCCGATTTCGGTGACGCGGTCGGTGATCTTCTGGTCGTTGGCATAGATCGAGACCAGCAGCGTCTCCAGGAATTTGATGCGGGCGATCACGCCGTCGGCGGTCTTCGGCTCCGGCTTGGCGACGAAGGCACTGACCGAGGTCGAGACCGCGAGATATTGCGAGGTGACGTCCTTGGCCGTGGTCTGAACCGAGTTCAGCCCTGCCAGCGCGGCCGTATCGGCGAGATCGTCGAACTTGAAGCGGATCTTGTTGCCGACGCTGTTGAGCTCGTCGGCGGCGATCTTGTTGTTCTCGCGCGTCAGCGTGATGATCTCACCGAACACCTTGGTGAAGCGCTGGAATTCGGTCTCGAGCTTGCCAACCTGCTCGCGGCGCGCCGCGCCGGTCGTGGCCGCCACCGACTTGGCGATCGCGCCCTTCAGATTCTCTTCGGCGGCCTTGGCCGCTGTCTCGTCATCGGTCGCGCCCGTCAGCGTATAGGCCCGCGCCAGTCCCTGATAGGCGATCAGCTCGCGGTCCACGGTCCGCGCGAGGTCCGCTTCCGACACGCTGGCCCGGTAGGAGGCCACGGCGGCCTGGATCCGCTCGAAGCCGAAATAGGCGAAAGCCATGCTGACGGCGAGGATGGCCAGCACCGCCACGAAGCCGAGGATGATTTTTGCACGAAAACGCAGGGTGAAGAGCTTCGATGTGTTCGGCGTCGACTTGACGGGCATTCCCCACCCCATTCCATTCGCGGAAAACCAGGCGCAGCCCGGAAGCAGCCCGCTTCCTGACTCGTGAGCACGGTAGAGTGCAAAGGATAAGCGGCGGTAAATTTATGGCGCCGGAACTTGCGGTTAGGTGACGCGGCCGAGCCTGTCGTCCCCGCGAACGCGGGGACGACAGCCGAGAGTGGAGCGACAACGAGGGCTTCAGGCGTCGCAAACCTACGCCGCCCGGATATTCCCCATGAACCGGTCGAGCTCGGCGCGCAGGCGGGTGCTTTCGCTGGACAGGGTTTTGGCCGAGTTCAGCACCTCTTCCGAGGCTGAACCGGTTTCGGCGGCGCCACGGTTGACCTGGCCGATGTCGGTGGCGGCGGTCTGGGTGCCCTGCGCGACGGTCTGGACGCTGCGGGCAATCTCCTGCGTCGCTGCGCCCTGCTCCTCCACTGCGCTCGCGATCGAGGTCGAGATCGACGAAATCTTGCCGATGGTGGCGCCGATCTCCTTGATCGCGGCGACCGACTCGGCCGTCGCACCCTGCATGCCCGCGATGTGCGAGGAAATCTCGTCGGTGGCCTTCGCGGTCTGGCTGGCCAGCGACTTCACTTCGCTGGCGACCACGGCAAAGCCGCGGCCGGCCTCGCCCGCGCGCGCCGCCTCGATGGTGGCGTTGAGCGCCAGAAGGTTGGTCTGCTCGGCGATCGCCGTGATCAGTTTGACCACCTCGCCGATCTGCTGCGCGGCGTGCGACAGCTTGCCGATCCGGCCGTCGGTTTCCTTGGCCTGGACCACCGCAGCTTCCGCGATGCGGCTGGAATCGCGGACCTGGCGGCCGATCTCCTCGACGGAGGCCGAAAGCTCTTCGGTCGCGGTTGCGACCGACTGCATGTTGCTGGAGGCCTGCTCGGACACGCCGGCAACCTGGCTCGACAGGGTCTGCGTGGTTTCGGCGGTTCGGGTCAGCGTGGAAGCCGCCGATTCGAGCTGCACGGCGGAAGCCGACACGTTCGACACGATGGCACCGACCGCGCTTTCAAAGTCATCGGCGAAGCGAATCAGCTCGGAACGGCGTGCGGTGGCCAGTTCCTTGTTCTGGGCGTCGCTGGCGGCGGCGTCGCGCTCGGCCTTGGCCACGGCCTGAACCTTGAATTCCTCGACCGCGCCGGCCATCTCGCCGATCTCGTCCTTGCGGCCGAGGCCCGGCAGCACGACGTCGAAATTGCCCGACGCGAGCTCGCGCATCGCCTTGCACATCGCGATCATCGGACGCGAGATGCCGGTGCCGAGCAGAAAGGCGAGGATCGCGCCGAGCAGCGTGCCGCCGACGGCCAGCATCAGCACCAGTTGCTCGGTCCGTCCGATGGTCGCTTCCGACTCCGAATCCAGCCGCTGCTGTTCGGCGACGAGGTCCGCCTTCATCGCGGTGGCGCCTTGCAGGATCGCACCGGCAGAACCGCTCATCTCGGTGACGAGCTCATCCACCATCTTGGCGTTGGCGATCAGCTTCTCCAGCGCTTCGCGATAGGCCACGAGGATGGTCTTGGCGTCCTTCAGGCCGGCGACGATCTTGTCGTCCATGGAATAGACCGCGCCGAGCGAATTCTCGACGAATTTCAGCCGCGCCAGCGCGCTGGTCGCGATCGCCTGGTCGGAGGTCAGCACGAAATTGGTGGCTGCGGCGCTCGCGGTCTGGAACTGGGCGTTGACCTGCTTGGTGCCGAACTCGATCGACTGCGCCTCGGAATCGGAGGCGTTGTTGCCGATATCGTCAAGCTTGTATTTCAGGAGATTGGCTTGGCGCGTCAGCTGGTTCTGCACCAGCAGCGCACTGTCGCGCTTGGCCTGGAGGACCTTTGCGAAGGTTGCGGAGAAGTTGGAGAATTCCTTGGCGAGCTTGTTGAGGCTCTCCTGCCGCGCCGGCTTCTGGGCACTCCTGACCGCCTGATCGATGGCGCTCTTCAGGCCGGTCTCGGCGTCCAGCGCTGCCTTGGCATCGTCCTCCTTGCCGGTGACGACGAAATAACGGACTGCCGAGCGGTAGGCGAGCAGCTCGCGGTCGATGTTGCGGGCGAGATCGGCCTCGGTGACGCTGCTGCGGTAGGACCCGACCCCGGCCGAGACCCGCTCGAAGCCGAAATAAGAGAAAGCCATGCTGCCGGCGGAGATCACCAGCACCGCGGCGAAGCCGAGGATGATCTTGGCGCGGAACCGGAGGGTCGGAAATATTGTACGCTTCGACGGCGACGCGATACGCCCGGACATTCCAACCCCCATTTTCTATTCAGCCGTGATCCGGAGGCGCCCCGCCCCCGGACCCGGATGCGCAAAACTAGGGCACAATGGATAAAGGGCGGTAAATTCGGCAGGCGCGTGCAATCCGGGGCTTTATCGGCCAAAGGCCGACCGGATGGGATGACGGCTGGCATCCCACATGGGCCGACCATTTTGCGGCGATTGACCCGCTTCGCCCGCCCAAGTCATTGCCCGCTCGTCGGGATCGATGACTTTTCCATGACCGGCGTGACCAAAATCCTAGTTGCAATGTCCGGGGGCGGCGGTCTCTAATTAGAGACAATCAAAATCAATCCGGGGAGGTATGTTCCGTGTCTACAGTCAAACTGACGGTGAACGGCAAGGCCGTTGCCGTCGACGTCGAGGACCGCACGCTGCTGGTCCAGCTCCTGCGGGATCACCTCAACCTCACCGGGACCCATGTCGGCTGCGATACCAGCCAGTGCGGCGCCTGCGTCGTACACGTGGACGGCAAGGCGGTGAAATCCTGCACCATGCTGGCCGGCCAGGCCGACGGCGCCAGCGTCACCACCATCGAAGGCATCGCCAAGGGCGATGAGCTGCACCCGATGCAGGCCGCCTTCCGCGACAATCACGGCCTGCAATGCGGCTATTGCACGCCGGGCATGATCATGTCGGCGATCGACATCGTGCACCGCCATGGTGGTGAGCTCGACGAGCCCACGGTCCGCCACGAGCTCGAAGGCAATATCTGCCGCTGCACCGGCTACCACAACATCGTCAAGGCCGTGCTGGATGCAGCCGGGCGCATGAAGGTCTCGCAGGCGGCCGAGTAAAGCGGCGCGCCTCGAATAAAGAACCACCGCTGCTGCTTTCGAGGGAAAGCGCAGTCAAGACAATTCCGGTCGGGAGGACCAGACATGGGTGTTGAAGGCATCGGCGCGCGAGTCGTGCGCAAGGAAGACAAGCGTTTCATTACCGGCAAGGGCCGTTACGTCGACGACATCAAATTGCAGGGCATGACCCATGCCCATTTCATCAGAAGCCCGCATGCGCACGCCAAGGTGAAGAAGATCGATTCGTCCGCCGCGCTGAAGATGCCGGGTGTGGTCGCAGTGCTCACCGGACAGGAGATCGTCGACGACAAGGTCGGCAATCTCATCTGCGGCTGGGCCATCACCTCCAAGGACGGCAGCCCGATGAAGATGGGCGCATGGCCCGCGATGGCGCCGGAAACGGTGCGCTTCGTCGGCCAGGCCGTCGCAGTCGTGATCGCCGACAGCAAGAACCTCGCGCGCGACGCGGCCGAAGCTGTGGTCGTGGAGTACGAGGAACTGCCGGCAGTCGCCGACGTCCACGCCGCGATCAAGGCCGGCGCGCCTCAGCTTCACCCCGAAGCGCCCGGCAACCAGGTCTATGACTGGGTGATCGGCGATGAGGGCGCGACAGATGCCGCCTTCGCCAAGGCGGCCAATGTCGTGAAGCTCGACGTCACCAACAACCGCCTCGCCCCGAACGCGATGGAGCCGCGCGCGGCGATCGCAGACTATGACGCGGCGGAAGAGCACTTCACTCTCTATACGACGTCGCAGAACCCGCACGTCGCCCGCCTCGTGCTCTCGGCGTTCTACAACATCGCCCCCGAGCACAAGCTGCGCGTGATCGCCCCCGACGTCGGCGGCGGCTTCGGCTCAAAAATCTTCATCTATCCCGAGGAGATGGTGGCGCTGYGGGCCTCGAAGAAGGTCGGCCGCCCGGTAAAATGGACCGGCGACCGCACCGAGGCCTTCCTCACCGATGCGCATGGCCGTGACCACGTCACCCATGCCGAAATGGCGTTCGACGCCAACAACAAGATCACCGGCTTGAAGGTGAAGACCTACGCCAATTTCGGCGCCTACATGTCGCTGTTCTCCTCGTCGGTCCCGACCTATCTCTACGCGACGCTGCTGTCGGGCCAGTACAACATCCCGGCGATCCATGCCGAGGTGGTCGGGGTCTACACCAACACCACGCCGGTCGACGCCTATCGCGGCGCGGGCCGCCCCGAGGCGAGCTACCTGATCGAGCGGCTGATGGAGACGGCCGCGCGGCAGTTGAAGGTCGATCCGGCCCAGCTGCGCCGGAGCAACTTCATCACCCAGTTCCCGCACCAGACGCCCGTGATCATGGCCTATGACACCGGCGACTTTAACGCCTCGCTCGACGCCGCGATGAAGGCGATCGACTATGCCGGCTTCGCAGCCCGCAAGGCCAAGGCGAAGGCGGACGGCAAGCTGCGCGGCATCGGCGTGTCCTGCTACATCGAGGCCTGCGGCATCGCGCCCTCGAAGGCGGTCGGCAGCCTCGGCGCCGGCGTCGGCTTATGGGAATCCGCCGAAGTGCGGGTCAACCCGGTCGGCACCATCGAGATCCTGACGGGCTCGCACAGCCACGGCCAGGGTCACGAGACCACGTTCTGCCAGCTCGTCGCGGAGCGCCTGGGCGTTCCCATCAGCCAGGTCTCGATCGTCCATGGCGACACCGACAAGGTGCAGTTCGGCATGGGCACCTACGGCTCGCGCTCCGCGGCCGTCGGTCTCACCGCGATCCTGAAGGCCATGGAGAAGATGGAGTCCAAGGCCAAGAAGATCGCAGCGCATGCGCTCGAAGCGTCCGAGGGCGACATCGTCATCGAGAACGGCGAGTTCAAGGTGGCCGGTACCGACAAGGCGATCGCCTTCCCGATGGTCGCGCTCGCGGCCTACACCGCGCACAATCTGCCTGACGGGATGGAGCCGGGCCTGAAGGAAAGCGCCTTCTACGATCCGACCAACTTCACCTTCCCGGCCGGCGCCTATATCTGCGAGCTTGAGGTCGATCCCGGCACCGGCAAGACCTCTTTCGTCAACTTCGTCGCGGCCGACGATTTCGGCCGGCTGATCAACCCGATGATCGTCGAGGGACAGGTCCATGGCGGCCTTGCCCAGGGCATCGGGCAGGCGCTGCTCGAGCACGCCATCTACGATGCCAACGGTCAGCCCGTAACGGCCTCGTTCATGGACTACTCCATGCCGCGCGCCGACGACCTGCCCTCGTTCAACCTCTCCCACACCACGACGCTGTGCCCGGGCAATCCCCTGGGCATCAAGGGCTGCGGTGAGGCCGGCGCGATCGGCGCCTCTGCGGCCGTGATCAACGCGATCACGGATGCGATCGGCAAGAACAACCTGGAAATGCCCGCAACCCCGGATCGGGTGTGGCGCACGATCCACGCGGCCTGAGAGGAGCAACAAGATGTACCAGACCACTTATCATCGCCCCTCCTCGGTCGACGAGGCCGTCGCCCTGTTCGGCAAGAGCAGCGAGGCGAAATTCCTCGCCGGCGGCCAGACGTTGCTGCCGGTCATGAAGCAGCGGCTCGCCAGCCCGTCCGACGTGATCGACCTCGGCAAGATCAAGGAGCTGCAGGGCGTCGAACTCTCGGGCGACGTGCTGACCATCAAGGCCGGCACGACCTATTTCGACATCATGCAGAATGCCGATGTGAAGAAGGCGATCCCCGCGATCGCCTATCTCACCTCGGTGCTCGGCGATCCCGCCGTGCGTTATCGCGGCACGATCGGCGGCTCGATCGCCAACAACGATCCCGCCGCGGATTATCCGGCCGCGCTGCTGGCGCTCGGTGCCACCGTCAAGACCAACAAGCGGTCGATCTCGGCCGAGGACTTCTTCCAGGGCCTGTTCACGACGGCGCTGGAAGACGGCGAGATCATCACTGCGGTGTCGTTCCCGGTGCCGGCGAAGGCAGGCTACGAAAAGATGCGGCATCCGGCCTCACGCTTCGCGCTGACCGCCGTGTTCGTCGCGCAGACGAAGTCGGGCGAGATCCGTGTTGCCGCCACCGGCGCCTCGCAGAGCGGCGTGATGCGGGTGCCCGCGATCGAAGCCGCGCTGAAGGCGAACTGGTCGCCGTCGGCGCTCGACAATGTCAGCATTCCGGCGAGCGGATTGCTGGCCGATATCCACGGCACGGCGGAATACCGCGCCAACCTCGTCAAGGTGATGGCGCAGCGCGCGGTGGCTGCCGCGGGCTGACCGAGTCGATAAAGCGCGACAGCGCGTCGCGCCTTAGCGCCTGAACACAAATTTTCCGCGGCGCGCAGCAATGCGCGCCGCTTTTATTATGCGCCATGCATGAAAAGCGCTTGCCTCGCGGACATGAAGGCGAGAAAAGTTAATCAGCCAATTAACTCGCCCCCAAAGAGGAACGTCTAAGGCGATTGCCGGACCACCGGCATTCGCCGGCGACCCGAGGAAACAACAACGTGCTCGATAAACCAGCGCCCACCTCCTCCGTCCGCACCTCCGGCCCGCTCTCGGGTTTCCGTGTCGTCGAATTCGCCGGCATCGGACCCGGCCCATTCGCCTGCATGATGCTGGCCGACATGGGCGCCGATGTCGTCACGCTCGATCGCGTCGGTGCGAAGAAGAGCATGAAGTCGGTCGCAGGCCGCGGCCGCAAGGTGATCGAGCTCGACCTCAAGGACAAGGCGGCGATCGCAGAGGTGCTCGACCTGCTTGCCAGCGCCGATGCGCTGGTCGAGGGCTTTCGTCCCGGCGTGATGGAGCGGCTTGGGCTCGGCCCCGACGTCGTGCTCGCGCGCAATCCAAAACTCGTCTACGGCCGCATGACCGGCTGGGGCCAGGAAGGCCCGCTGGCCAACGCCGCCGGCCATGACATCAATTACATCTCGATCACCGGCGCGCTGGCCGCGATCGGCACCAAGGAAGCCCCGGTGCCGCCGCTCAATTTGGTCGGCGATTTCGGCGGTGGCGCGCTCTATCTCGTCGTCGGCGTTCTCGCCGCCCTCCTCGAAGCGCAAAGGTCCGGCAAGGGCCAGGTCGTGGACGCCGCAATGTGCGACGGCGCGGCATCGCTGATGTCGTTCTTCTTCGACATGAAGACGATCGGCCGCTGGAGCGAGGGGCGCAACCAGAACTTCCTCGACGGCGGTGCACATTTCTACGGCGTCTATGAATGTGCCTGCGGTCACTTCGTCTCGATCGGCTCGATCGAACCGCAGTTCTACGCGCTGCTGCGCGAGCACGCGGGCCTGACCGATGCCGACTTCGACGCGCAGATGAACCCCAAGGCCTGGCCCGCGCTGAAAGAAAAGCTGAAGGCCGTGTTCAAGAGCAAGACGCGCCAGGACTGGTGCAAGATCATGGAAGGCACCGACATCTGCTTCGCGCCGGTGCTCACCATGTCGGAAGCGACCGAGCATCCGCACATGGTCGCCCGCAACGTCTTCCTCGAACGCCACGGCGTGAAGCAGCCCGCGCCGGCGCCGCGGTTCTCACGCACGCCGTCGGCGGTGCGGGAGCCGGAGGGCGCGGAGATTGGCGCGGTGATGGCTGCGTGGAAGAGGTAGATCTAGCCTCGGCAAAGATCGCGTAGGGTGGGCAAAGGCGCGAAGCGCCGTGCCCACCACCGCTCCGCAATTCTGATAGAAGTGGTGGGCACGCTTGCGCTTTGCCCACCCTACGGCAGTGTGCCCGAACGTAGCGACCTACGCCGCGTTATCCACCTTCAACACCCCGCGCCGGATCTGGTCCTCCTCGATCGACTCGAACAGGGCCTTGAAGTTGCCCTCGCCAAAACCATCGTCACCCTTGCGCTGGATGAACTCGAAGAAGATCGGGCCGATCGCATTGGCGGAGAAGATCTGCAGCAGCACCTTGGTCTGGCCGCCATCGACCACGCCTTCGCCGTCGATCAGGATGCCGTTGGTCTTGAGCCGCGCGACGTCCTCGCCGTGCTTCGGCAGGCGCGCGTCGATCTTCTCGAAATAGGTCTCGGGCGGTGACGGCATGAAGGGCAGGCCGGCTTCGCGCAGGCCTTCGATGGTCTGATGGATATCGCGGCAGCCGCAGGCGATGTGCTGGATGCCCTCGCCGCGATAGATATTCAAATATTCCTCGATCTGGCCGGAATCGCCGGCGTCCTCGTTGATCGGAATCCGGATCTTGCCGTCGGGGCTGGTCAGCGCGCGCGAGAACAGGCCGGAGGCGCGACCCTCGATGTCGAAGAAGCGGATCTGGCGGAAGTTGAACAGCTTTTGGTAGAAGCCCGTCCACACATCCATGCGGCCGCGATGGACGTTGTGGGTGAGGTGATCGAGATAGAACAGGCCGGCACCGACCGGCCGCGGATCGCGTGCGCCCAGCCACTCGAACTCGGCATCATAGGCCGAGCCCTTGGCGCCGTAGCGGTCGACGAAATAGAGCAGGCTGCCGCCGATACCCTTGATCGCGGGCACATCGAGCGTCTTCTGCGCCGACGACACATCGGCAGGTTCGGCGCCTAACGCGATCGCGCGGTCATAGGCCGCCTTCGCATCGACCACGCGAAACGCCATCGACGGCGCGCAGGGGCCGTGCGCGGCGACGAAGTCGAAGCCGTGGGTGCCGGGCTCCTCGTTGACGAGATAGTTGATGTCGCCCTGCCGATAGACGGTGATCTTCTTGCTTTTGTGGCGCGCGACGGGCGCATAGCCCATCAGCTTGAACAGCGCGTGCAGCTCTTCCGGATTGGGATGCGCATATTCGACGAACTCGAACCCGTCGGTGCCCATCGGATTGTCGGCGGTGACGGTGGCCGGCGGTGCATCGTGCGGAAACGGACCCATGGTGCTCTCCAATTGCTGCTGCCATGAACTATCCTTCATCGGGCGTGCAATGAGCGTGCAAACGGGCCGCATTTTGGCTATCGTATGCACGGTCCGTGCATGAAATGGATAAATTACGCATGATCTCCGTAGACGCATTCGACCTCAAGATCCTGGGCGCGCTCCAGGATGACGGCCGCCTCACCAACCAGGAGCTCGCCGATCTCGCGGGGCTCTCGGCCTCGCAATGCTCGCGGCGGCGGATGCGGCTGGAGGAGGAGAAGGTGATCTCGGGCTATCACGCCGATCTCTCCAGCGAGGCGCTGGGCTTCGGCGTGATCGCCTTTATCCAGGTGGGGCTCGCGACCCACTCGCCGGACAATTCGAAACGCTTCCGCGCCTTGGTCAACCGCATCGACGAGATCCAGGAAGCCTATTCGCTGACGGGCGACGCCGATTACGTGCTCAAAGCCGTGCTGCGCGACCTCAAGGGCCTCTCCAACCTCGTCAACGACGTGCTGATGCCGCACCAGAGCGTAGCGCACGTGCGCTCTTCGATCGTGCTCGACAGGCTCAAGGAAAGCTCGCGCCTGCCGCTGAAGGATTTGAAGGCTGGCTGAAATCGAGGGAACTACGCCATTCGCGCTTCACGCGCCGTCTGCGATGATCAGCTCAATCTGCGGAGATTCTGCCATGGCCCTCCAGCTTCGACCGAACTGCGAATATTGCGACCGCGACCTGCCGCCTGATGCAACGGACGCGCGGATCTGCTCCTATGAATGCACGTTCTGTGCGGATTGCGTGGAGACGAAACTCTCCAACGTCTGCCCGAACTGCGGCGGCGGTTTTGCGCCGCGCCCGATCAGGCCGACGCAGGAATGGAGGCCGGGCGTGTGTACGACCAGGCAGGCGCCGTCGGACAAGCGGGTGCATTTGAAGTACAGCGTAGAGGATGTCGCCGCGCATTGCGCGCGGGTGCGCGACGTGCCGCCGGAGAGGCGATAGGTCTCGTAGGGTGGGCAAAGGCGCCTTAGCGCCGTGCCCACCATGTCGCCGCAACTATGATCGGAATGGTGGGCACGCTTCGCTTTGCCCACCCTACGACACCGCAACGCGCGGCTACTCCGCCGCCAAAATCGTCCCCTCGACCTCGCCAAACCCGACCCGGTAGCCATTGCCCTGGCACCAGCCGCGCATGACGAGACTGTCGCCGTCTTCCAGGAACGAGCGCTTGATGCCGCCGGGCAATTCCACCGGCTCGGTGCCGTTCCAGCTGATCTCTAATAGGCTGCCGCGCTGGTTCTTCTCCGGGCCGGAGATCGTGCCGGACCCAAGGAGGTCGCCGACATTCATCGCACAGCCGCTGGAGGCGTGGTGCATGAGCTGCTGCACCGAGGACCAGTACATGTACTTGAAATTGGTGCGGCTGATGCCGGCGGGCGCATTGGTGCCGGCCGCGCGCAGGGAGACGTCGAGCTCGAGATCATAGTTCTGCGGCTTCGCCTGCTTGAGATAATCCAGCGGCACCGGCTCCTGCTCCGGTCCTTTCAGCCGGAATGGCTCCAGCGCCTCGCGCGTCACCACCCACGGGCTGATCGAGGTCGCGAACGCTTTTGCCAGGAACGGGCCGAGCGGCACATATTCCCATTGCTGGATGTCGCGCGCGCTCCAGTCGTTGAGCAGCACGAAACCGAAGATCATCTCCTCGGCCTGTTGCTCGGTCAGCATGCCGCCCATGGCTGAGGGCTGGCCGACCACGACGCCCATCTCCAGCTCGAAATCGAGCCGCTTGCACGGTCCGAAGCTGGGCACCTCGACATTCGGCGGCTTCAACTGCCCGCGCGGCCGCTTCACCTTCGTTCCAGAGACCACGACGGTCGAGGCGCGGCCGTTATAGGCGATCGGCATGTGCAGCCAGTTCGGCTGCAGCGCGTTGTCCTTGCCGCGGAACATCACGCCGACATTGGTGGCGTGCTCCTTCGACGAATAGAAATCGGTATAGCCGGACACTGCGAACGGCAGATGCAATTTTGCATCGCGCATCGGCACCAGGGCCTGCTTGCGCAGCTCCTCATTGTCACGCAGCTCCGGATGATCATGACGCAGCAGCTCGCTGATCCGCGCGCGTGTCTTCGTCCAGACCTTTGGTCCCAGCGTCATGAACGGATTGAGCGAGGGGCCGGAAAACACGCCGAGCGGGCCGACATCAAGCCGGCAATCCTGCTCGAGCGCCCAGAGATCGAACACGTAGTTGCCGATCGCGACACCGACGCGCGGCGTCGGATTGGCCGAGGTCGAGAACACGCCATAGGGCAGGTTCTGGATCGGGAAGTCGGAGGCGGGATCGACGTCGATGAAGGAGCGGAGGCTGGGGTCGTTGGGGTGGGGCATGTTTCCTGCCATACGAATTCTGGTGCTGAACTTCTGTCACCCTCCCCTGGAGGGGGAGGGTCGGCTCATATTGAGCGCAGCGAAATATGAGACGGGGTGGGGTGATCTCTCAACACGGGCAGTGTTCCCTGCGGAGAGACTGTCACCCCACCCCGCTACGCATTCCGCTTCGCTGCATACGTAGCGACCCTCCCCCTCCAGGGGAGGGTAAGCAAGACTACCGCTTGTTCGGATCGAACCGCTTCTCCAGGCCCGTCCAACAATCCGCGTAATTGTCCTGCAGCGTCGACGACTTCGCGGCATGCGCTGTCACGCGCTGCGGGTAGCGGGTCTCGAACATGAAGGCCATGGTGCCGGTCAGCTTCACCGGTTTCAGCTCACCGTTGCTGGCGTGCTCGAAGGCGTCGCGGTCGGGTCCGTGCGGCAGCATGCAATTGTGCAGGCTGATTCCGCCCGGGACAAAACCCTGCGGCTTGGCGTCGTAGACGCCGTAGATCAGGCCCATGAACTCGCTCATGATGTTCATGTGATACCAGGGCGGGCGGAAGGTGTTGTCGGCCACCATCCAGCGCTCGGGGAAGATCACGAAGTCGATGTTCGCGGTGCCCGCGGTCTCCGACGGCGAGGTCAGCACCGTGAAGATCGAGGGATCGGGATGGTCGAAGCCGATCGCGCCTACGGGAGAGAAGGTGCGCAGATCGTATTTGTAGGGCGCGTAATTGCCGTGCCAGGCGACAACGTCGATTGGCGAATGCGGCAGCGTGGTCTTGAACAGCGAGCCGCCCCATTTCACGTAGAGCTCGGTCGGCGTGTCCTTGTCCTCGTAATGCGCGACCGGGGTGAGGAAATCGCGCGCGTTGGCGAGGCAATTGGCGCCGATCGGCCCGCGCTCCGGCAGCGTGAAGGCGCCGCCGTAGTTTTCGCAGAGATAGCCGCGCGCAGGACCGTTCGGAATCTCGACGCGGAATTTGACGCCGCGCGGGATCACCACGATCTCGCCGGGCTCGCCGTCGATACGGCCGAACTCGGTGACGACGCGCAGATTGCCCTGCTGGAGCACGAACATCAACTCGCCATCGGCATTGTAGAAGTGCTGATCCACCATCGACTTGGTGATGAGGTAGATATGCGCGGCCATGCCGGCCTGCGTGTTGACGTCACCAGCCGTCGTCATGGTCTGCACGCCCTGGAGGAAGGTCATGTCCTCCTTCGGGATCGGCGCCGGGTCCCAGCGCAGCTGCGCGATCGGCAAATCGTATTCATGGCAGGGCGCTGAGCGCCACAGGCCGGCATCGGCCTTCTCGAAGCGGCCGGAATGCTTCACCGAGGGACGGATGCGATAGAGCCAGGAGCGCTCATTGGTGCCGCGCGGCGCGGTGAAGGGTGAGCCGGAAAGCTGCTCGGCGTAGAGTCCGTAAGCGCAGCGCTGCGGCGAGTTGCGCCCGATCGGCAGCGCGCCCGGCAGCGCCTCGGTCTCGAAGCTGTTGCCGAAGCCGGACATGTAGCCCGGCGTGACCTGCGCCGAGCTCCGAATGATCTGATCAGGCGAGGTGTTGACGTTCATGACTATCCTCCTCCTTGCAGGGCGGCCCACATTTCCTGGTCGCGCTTGTCGGTCCAGATCACGGGGTCGTCGATCCCCGACGCCTCGTCATAGGCGCGCGACACGTTGAACGGCAGGCAGTGCTCGTAGATGGCGAAGCTGTGGAACTTCGGATCCATGACTTCGCGCGTCGCCGCCATCGATTCCTTCAGCGTACGCCCCCTGGCGACCGAAATTTCGGCCGCGCCATAGAGCGAGGTAACGAAGTCACGCGTCATCGCGATGGCTTCGCGCACCGTGGCCGTGCCCTTCAGCGCATCGCCGCGGCCCGGCGCGATCGCCTTGGGATTGAAGTTGCGGATCTCGTTCAGCGTCAGCGGCCATTCGCGCAAATGCGCGTCGCCGCAATAGCAGGCCGAGTGATATTCGATGAGGTCGCCGGAGAACATCACTTCGGCATCCGGCACCCAGGCGACGATGTCGCCGGAGGTGTGGCCGGCCCCTAACTGCATCAGGCGCACCTCGCGCTTCCCGAGATAGATCGACATCTCACCTTCGAAGGTCAGCGTCGGCCAGGTCAGGCCGGGAATGCTCGCGGCATCCTGGAACAGCCGCGGGAAGCGGCCATATTCGGAATCCCAATCCTGCTGGCCGCGCTCCTCGATCAGACGATAGGTCTCCTGCGAGGCCACGATGCCCTGCGCCTTGTAGGCGGAGGCGCCCAGCACGCGCACGGCGTGATAGTGCGACAGCACGACATATTTGATCGGCTTGTCGGTGACGGTGCGGACGCGCTCGATCACCTTGTTGGCCATCGCCGGCGTCGACTGCGCGTCGAACACCAGACAGCCGTCGTCACCGACGATGATCGCGGTGTTCGGATCGCCCTCCGCGGTGAAGGCATAGAGATCGGTGCCGATCTCGGAGAAGGTGATCTTCTTTTCGGAGAGATCGCCGGTGGATGCGAAGTTCTTCGCCATCAATTCGTCCTCAGGTCTTTGGGTTATTGTTGTTGCTGTTGTTGCTGCTGGCCGTCGGTCATGCGCCGCTTCGCGAGCACGATCGCTTCCCGCAACACGTCGATGTCGCCGATATGGTTGGCGAGGATCAGGACCAGTGCCGCGTCGAAATCGGCGCTCTGCTCGTCGGTGAAGCCGCGGTGCGCCTCGACGATGGCACGAAACGCATCGTCGGGCCGCGCGAAGTTTGAGCTGGTTGAAAGCGGCATGCGAATCCTCAATTCAAGCCTTGGGCCCGCGACAACGCGGCCGCGATCGCCGCACGCGTCGGATGTCGGAAGCGCGCCGCAACGTAGCCGTCGGGCCTGAGCAGATAGGCAGTACCTGACTCGGCGCCATAGCGCTTTGCGACAAGGCCCGAGGGATCGGCAAGCCCGCCCTCGCCACCGATGCGGATATCCTTGACACCATCGGGCGCACCGGTCGCCGCGCCATTGCTGAACGACAGCAAGGTGAAGTCCGTTCCACCCCGGCGGAATGCATCCGTCAGATAGGCCTGCTCGCCAACGGGGGCGTCGAGCATGGAGCAGCCGGGCAACGGTCCGCCGCGCCACGCATCGGCATCGGGCGATGACAGCGGCGAGTCGTAGCTGCACGGTACCGAGAGCCGCCCGCCATTGACCATGCGCTTGCCGAACTCCGTTTCCTTGGCCAGCGACAGCACCGCCTTGCGCAGCCGCGCTTCCTGATGCGAGTTCGGCGCCATGAAATCGGTCGAGCGGGTCGATTCGCGGATGTTCTCGTCGGCAGCCAGGCTGCGCTCGACATGGTAGCTCTCGAGCAGGCTCGCGGGCGAGGTTCCGCGCAGCACGCGGTCGAGCTTCCAGGACAGATTCTCGGCGTCCTCTAGCCCGGAATTGGCTCCCCGCGCGCCGAAGGGTGAGACCTGATGCGCGGAATCGCCCGCAAAAATCACCCGGCCGTGGAGGAAGCGATCCATCCTCCGGCACTGGAATTTGTAGAGCGAGATCCACTCGAACTCGAACTTGTCGTGACCGAGCATGCGCGCGATCCGCGGCCGCACGTTCTCCGGCTTCTTCTCGACGACGGGATCGGCATAGCGATTGAGCTGGAGATCGATGCGCCAGACATCGTCGGGCTGCCGGTGCAGCAGCGCGGAGCGCCCGGCATGAAACGGCGGATCGAACCAGAACCAGCGCTCGGTCGGGAACTCCGCGGTCATCTTGACGTCGGCGATCAGGAACTGGTCCTCGAACACCTGTCCCGCGAACTCGGCGCCAACCATCTGCCGCAGCGAGGAGCGCGCGCCGTCGCAGGCGACGACATATTGCGCGTGCAGGCGATAGGCGCCCTCCGGCGTCTCGATCGTCAGCGCGACGGAATCGTTGCGCTGTTCAAGCGCCGTCACCTTGTTGCGCCAGCGCAGATCGATCTCAGGGAGATCGCTGATGCGATCGACCAGATAGGCCTCGGCGTAATATTGCTGGAGGTTGATGAAGGCCGGCCGCTTGTGACCGTCTTCCGGCAGCAGGTTGAACTGGTAAAGCTGCGACTCGCCATGAAAGATGCGGCCGACGCTCCACACCACGCCCTTCTCGACCATGCGGTCGCCGACGCCGAGCCGATCCCAATATTCGAGCGACCGCTTGGAGAAGCAGATCGCGCGCGAGCCTTCGCCGATCCGGTCGGCATCATCCAGAAGGACGACGCGCTGGCCGCGCTGGGCCAGGTCGATCGCGAGCGACAGCCCCACCGGCCCCGCGCCGACGACCACCACGGGATGCTCGGCCGCACTCTGGCCGGGACGATCCTGGTCGGGGTGGCGGCGATAGCCGAACTGGGTTTTGGCCTGCTGCGTATTGGCCTGCGCCATGCGCTAACCTCGGCTCTGGTCAAGAGAGGACTGATCTGCTAGATAGTCTCACGTGCAACTATTTTGGACCGGAGCCGGCCGGCCGTCAACTGGAATTCGGAGCGCTCTCTTTGGCGAGGACATCCAGCGACATCGCGCTGAAGGCACGTGAGGCCGACGAGGCTTCATTGCGGCCGAAGGCGCGGCTCGATTTGTTCAAGTTCGTGCCGTTCCGCCTCAACCGGCTGGCGGCCGAGGTGAGTTCCGCGCTTGCGGTCGAATATCAGGAGCGTCACGGCCTCGACATTCCGGCCTGGCGCGTAATCGCCACGCTCGGCTTCCGCAACGATGCCTGTAGCGCGCAGTACATCTCGCAATGCACCCGCACGCACAAATCCACCATCAGCCGCGCCGTGACCGCGCTGCTGCACCAGGGGCTGATCGAGCGGGTCGAGAACGAAGCCGACCGCCGCGAATTCCGCCTGCAACTGACGAAGAAGGGTCGCGCGCTGTACGAAGAGCTGTTCCCGCAATTGCTGCGGCGGGAGGACGAGATCCTCGCCTGCCTCTCCGCGCAGGAGCGCAAGCAGCTGTCGGCCCTGCTCGGCAAGATCGAACAGAGCCTCGACCTGATCCAGACCAGCGAAGAGGCCGACGCGAAAGAGGCGTATTAGATGCGGTAATGGGCCCGGCTCCGGAGCAAGGGGTCATGATGGTGGCTGTCCCCCGATAGATGATGAAACGGGGTCACGACTTGAGTCGGCCCCAAGCATCTGGAGACGGAGGACAGCCGTGGAGAATTATGCCGGAATCGACGTGTCATTGGAACTGTCGAGCGTGTGTGTTGTGGACGCCCAGGGTAAGAT
>NZ_JBFUGY010000046.1:0-60162 GCF_056402655.1 Bradyrhizobium sp. P3_C3
GGGTTGTGGCGTTGGGCGCGTTGGGCTTGGCGGGGGGTGGCGCGAACTGGGCGGAGGCGGGGAGGGCGAAGGCGAGCAGAGCGGCGGCCGCGATCGCAAATCGGGTCTGGAGCATGAGGTTTCAGGCGGGGAGAAGGGCGCGGGTGGAATCTTGCTAAATCTTAAGTGAATTGAGCGACTCAATCCATCCCTACGTCATGGCCGGGCTTGTCCCGGCCATCCACGCCTTTCTGGCCTTGTGTAGAGGAAGAACGTGGATGCCCGGGCCTTCGCCGCGCCGAAGCGGCTTCGGCCGCGCAGGCGGGACAAGCCCGGGCATGACGGAAATGCAATGTTGGGCATAGCCGCGGCCCCGCGACGCACCTTGAAACCTTGCACCCGGGCCGGGGTCATCCCTACCTGAATAGCGCCGGCCGATGGCTCGCCTGCGGCCGCCCCAGGAGACGGCCATGAACTATCTGCGTACCGCAATGCTGCTCGCCGGCCTCACCGCCCTGTTCATGGGCGTCGGCTATCTGATCGGCGGCGCCACCGGCGCCATGATCGCGCTCGTCATTGCCGCCGCGACCAATCTCTTCACCTACTGGAACTCCGACCGCATGGTGCTCCGCATGTACGGCGCCCATGAGGTCGACCGCACCAGCGCGCCGGAGCTGGTCGGGCTCGTCGCCGAGCTTGCGGGCCGCGCCTCGCTGCCGATGCCGCGTGTGTTCGTAATCGACGAGGCTCAGCCCAACGCGTTCGCGACCGGGCGCAACCCGCAGAATGCGGCGGTCGCCGTCACCACCGGCCTTGTGCATCAGCTCAGCCGCGAGGAACTTGCCGGCGTGATCGCGCACGAGCTCGCGCATATCAAGCATCATGACACGCTGCTGATGACTGTTACCGCGACCATTGCCGGCGCGATCTCGATGCTGGCGCAGTTCGGCATGTTCTTCGGCGGCCATCGCGACAACAACGGCCCCGGCATCGTCGGCTCGATCCTGATGATGATCCTCGCCCCGATCGGTGCCATGCTGGTGCAGATGGCGATCAGCCGTACCCGCGAATATGCCGCGGACAATCTCGGCGCGCGCATTGCGGGCCAGCCGATGTGGCTGGCGTCGGCGCTGCTGAAGATCGAA
Organism: Bradyrhizobium sp. P3_C3; assembly: GCF_056402655.1. NCBI lineage: Bacteria > Pseudomonadati > Pseudomonadota > Alphaproteobacteria > Hyphomicrobiales > Nitrobacteraceae > Bradyrhizobium > Bradyrhizobium sp. P3_C3. The sequence goes on from NZ_JBFUGY010000046.1 coordinate 1,125, forward strand.
GGCGCCGCGCATCAGGTCCCGAACTACGATGCCGAGAGAAATCCCGCGACCGCGCACATGTTCATCATCAACCCGCTGTCGGGCCATGGAGTGGACAATCTGTTCGCCACCCATCCTTCGACGCAGAACCGTATCGCGGCGCTCCAGCAGCTCGCGGCCGAGCTCGGCGCGCAGGCATCTCCGTCGGTCGGCGCCAACGAAAACTATCCGCCGCGGAGCCCGTGGGGGCAGTCGTCCTCACGCGGCCCTTCACCTGGTCCTTCCCGTGGCCCTTGGGGCTGATGCGGAACCGGCCGGAATCGCGCCCGGCTTTGTGACCAGCTTTTGTGACCTGGCGCACACAGGATGGTCCCGGCCGGTGTTAACACCATGGCGAGACTGTTCCTTCGAAAGGGGATGCGTGGCCGGTCCTCTGCCTGCCACGGTCGAAGATGACCAAAGCTGCGGTACCATTGCTGATCGTCCTGGGCGTGCTCATTGGCCTGTCCACGCACACGGTCGTCAATTGCGGGGACGAGGACGAGCCCGACATCTGCTCGGCGGTGATCGGATTCTCGCCGCTGCGGGGATCGCTGATCGCGTTCGCCTATGAAGGGCGCGGACGGATCGCGTTGCGCCACGGCGACTGGCGGCGGGCGATCGCGGATTTCGACGAGGCCATCCACCTCAATCCCAACCGCGCCTCGCTGTATCGCGACCGGGCGCAGGCGCGCCGGCAGAACGGCGACCTGGAGCTTGCCATCGAGGATTACGACGAGGCGATCGCGCATGATCCCAGGCACGCCGCGCCCTATCACCAGCGCGGTCTCGCGCTCGCCGCCACCGGCGATCTCGATCGCGCCATCCTGAGCTACAACACGGCGGTCCGTCTCGACCCGTCGGATGCGCAGGCCCGCCTCGATCGTGGCCTTGCATTCCTCGCCCGCGGCCAGGCCGACGACGCCCGCGCCGATTTCGAAGCGGCTCTCGCGCTGCCGGCCGGCAAGGACGGCCGCACCCGCGACGCAGCCCGCGCCAAGCTCGCCGAGCTCGCGAGCGCCGAGCCGAACCAGGCCCCCGCGCCGAGGCGGTGAGATATTTAGAGCTGCGGGCTCTTCCCCTCTCCCCTTGCGGGAGAGGGTGGCTCGCCGCGATAGCGGCGAGACGGGTGAGGGGTATCTATCCTCACGAACAGTGTTGCGCGCGGAAACGACCCCTCATCCGGCGCTTCGCGCCACCTTCTCCCGCAAGGGGAGAAGGAAGAAAGCAGGGCGACTACTTCGCCTTCTTGGCTTTGGCCTTCTTGGCCTTCTTCGCCTTCTTCACCGGCTTCTCCTTCGCCTTCTTCTCCACCTTCGCCGGGATCGGCGTGCTGGCGACGAGGCGCATCGAGCGGGCGTAGCTGTCGGCGACGTTGTCGGCGGACATCTGGAGGCGCTTGGCGGCGGCGGTGGCCTGCTCCATCGTGGCCTTGGCCATCATCTTGAAGCGGTCGCCGGTCTCCTTGCCCTTGGCCTTGGCCGCAAGGCCGTTGAAGCGATCCCGGCGCTCCTTGGCGCGGGTCAAAAGGCCCGTATGCAGCTGTCTGGCCAGTTGCCGGATCACGACATCCAGGTCGGCGTCCGCCATGTTGTTCTATCCTCTAAAAACGGTATCGATGCGGGCGGGACTATGCAGATCGGGCCCCGCCTTGGCAATTCCCGGCGGCGCGTCATCCGCAGCTTCCGGTTACCAAAACAAAAAAGCCGCGCATTTTCGCGCGGCTTTCTGGGGTGGCTTGGCGCAGACGCCTTACTTCAGCGAGGCAACCGGACCGCTCGCCGGTGCCGGGTCGGGGTCGAAGCCGAACACGCCGACCAGATATTTGTAATAGTCCGGCATCTTCTCCTTGAGCGCCTCGCGCGACTTCGGGTCGTGGAATTCGCTCTTGCCGGCCAGGAAGATGCTGGCGGTCACGGCAAAGAATTCCATGGGATTCTTCATCGCATAGGATTCCTTGGGTAACATATCCTTGGACTTGGCAAGGGCGTAATAGCCAATCACGCCCTTGTTGGCGTAGCCGTCCGGCAGCAGCCGCGCGTGATAGGCGTGCAGCAGCTCGTGCAGCAGCACAGCTTCCTTCTCGTAGCGCATCATGTCCGGCCGCAGCATGATCACGCCGAGGCCCGAATCGACCGCGAGGTCGACGGCGTTCGGATTGGTCCAGCGCTGCTTGTCGGGGTCCCAGACCGTCAGCGTCCGGGGTGCGGTGCGCTGGATGTCCGGCGTGACCCGGCCGTAGCACGCGGTCGCGGCGCCTTCGTCGAGGCAGGCGAGCTCGCTCGCGACGATCGGAACGGTGTGGAAGAAGCGCAGCACGCGCGGCGACAGGCCGGAAGCCTCGACGACGTCGATCTGCTGCTTCAGATTGTCGGTGAGCTTGTCGACGTCCTTGCGCTCGGAATTCTCCGTCAGGTCGAACATGTAGCCGCGGTAGCTCTGGAAGCCMGGCGGCAGCGCCTGCGCTGCCCCGGCCGACGCGTCGAGCGCTCCGGCATGGGATGGATTGGCGAAGAGCGCGCCCACAACGGTCGCGGTCAGCAGCAGCGCAACGCGCATGATGAACCCCCTGATGTCACTTCACCCGGCAGAATAGGCCGCCGCCGTTTGCGAAAAGTGAGTGGGGCGAGACTAAGGCACCGATGTTGAGGCGTGCTTAACCGTTGGTTGCAGATCGCGGAGACGGATTAGTGCCGGGTTAACCAAGCGTGGATCGGCGGCGCGCTTCGGCGTAGGATCGAAGCCGGGCACATGCCCGACAGCAATAGCCGGAGGAGGATGCCATGTATGCCGCCATCCGTCAGGCCAAGGCGAAAAGCGGGAGCGCCGAAGAGCTGGCGCGCCGCATCAAGGACGGCGCCGTTCCGATCATCAGCGACGTCGACGGTTTCCGTGCCTACTACGTCGTCTATGCCGGCGACGACACGGTCACCGCGATCTCCATCTTCGACAAGTTCGAGCAGGCGGAGGAGGCGAACCGGCGAGCGATCGCCTGGATCGAGAAGGATCTGGGGCCGCTGCTTGCAGGGCATGCGAGCGCCGCAGCCGGGCCGGTGATCGTGCATACGCTGGCGTGAGGTGCTGGCTGCCGCCACACATTCAACTGTCATCGCCCGCGAAGGCGGGCGATCCAGTACTCCGAGACGGCTGTGATCGAACCGATAAGCCGCGGCGTACTGGATGCCCCGCCTTCGCGGGGCATGACAGCGGTGGGTGTGGCTTGCGCCTTCCGCCAAAGGCGTAGCCGTGCCGCTCACAACTCCCGTGCATTCGAGAACGCGAAACTCGACACCCGCCTTGTCGTCTCATCCAAAATCAGCGTGCGCGTGATCGGCGGCTCGGCGCGCTGGGCGCAGTTTTCGCGTTCGCAGAGGCGGCAGTTGACGCCGATCGGCGTGCCCTCCGTTTTCTCCAAATCCAGGCCGGAGGCGTAGACGAGACGGGCGGCGTGACGGATCTCGCAGCCGAGGCCGATGGCGAAGCGCGGCTGCGGCAGCGGATGCGGCGCGACGGGGCGTCGCACCATCTGCGCGATCGAGAAATAGCGCGTGCCGTCGGAGAGCTCGATCACCTGCTTCAACAGGCGATCCGGCGTGTCGAAGGTCGAGTGCACGTTCCACAACGGACAGGTGCCGCCGAATTTCGAGAACGGGAACGTGCCGGAGGAAAAGCGTTTCGACACGTTGCCGGCATTGTCGACGCGCAGCAGGAAGAACGGAATGCCGCGCGCGTTCGGCCGTTGCAGCGTGGTGAGGCGATGGCAGACTTGCTCGAAGCCGGAATTGAAGCGCTGCGCCAGCACGTGGATGTCGTAGTTCAAGGCCTCCGCCGCGGCCAGGAAGGCCGGGTAGGGCATCATCACGGCCGCCGCAAAATAGTTGGCGAGCGTGATGCGGAACAGGCGGCGTGGCGCGTCGTCGAGCGGGCCGGCGCGGCCGATGATGGTCTCCAGGGCTTGCGCGCATTCGCCCAGGCCCAGCTGGAAGGCGAGCTGGAACGCGCGGCCGGGCGGATCGACCAGCTCGGAGATCAAGAGCTGGCGGCGATGGCGGTCAAAACGCCTGAGCGTCTCGCGCATCACGTCGACCGGCATGATGCGGGTCTGGATCGAATGCTTTTCGCGCAGGCGTGCGGCGAGCGCGGCATAGAGCCCCTCGGCTGGCACGTTCAGTTCGTCGCGAAGAGTCTCTGCGGCCTGCTCCAGCTCCGGAAAATAATTGCGGTTGGCCTCGATCAGCTCGCGCACGCGCTCGACGGGATTGGCCTCATAGCGCGTGCCGACGTCGCGGTCGGCCATGTGCGCCGCGGCCAAGGTCTCGCCCTGGCGGGCCTCGGCATAGGCGGCATAGAGCCGTTGCAGCGCATGGGTGACGCCGGGGCAGAGCTCGGCAAGGTCGCGCAGTTCCTGCTTGGGAACGTCGATCTGGCGGAACAGCGGATCGGAGAAGATCTCGTTCAGCTCGGCGAAGAAGCGGTCCTCGTCGGCAGTCGCGAGGTCGCGCAGGTCGAGGTCATAGGTCTCGGCCAGCCGCAGCAGGATCTGCGCCGTCACCGGGCGCTGGTTGCGCTCGATTAGGTTGACATAGCTCGGCGAGATCCCGAGCCCCTCGGCGATCTGGGTCTGCGACAGCCCCAATTGCTGCCGGATCCGCCGGAAGCGCGGGCCGACGAACAGCTTTTTCCCCGAGACGGCGGGCATTTTCAGATCTCCCAAGGGCACGACAAGCGCATCAAGGACAGTCTTGTTGACCAATATTCTTTACAAGATTTACAAAATAACATCTATTACATGTTCTGATGTTACATGACATCACCATTCGAATACAAGGCCTCTGTACGAACTTCGCTTTCTGGCGTTTAGCTCATGACACGCATTTCGCAATGCACTGTCAAAAATGTCGATGACAAGTTGAGTTGTCATCAGCGAAAGGATCGAGCAGATGAATTACCAGCCCCGTGGCATCAACGCCCTGCAGAGCCCGGCCTCGTATCAGAGCGAGGTCGAGGCAGCCCAGGCGCTCCTCAAGACCCAGCCGACCTGGAACGGGGTGTCCGCCGAGGCCGTCGCGCGCATGCGCCTGCAGAACCGCTTCAAGACCGGTCTGGACATCGCTCGCTACACCGCGGCTTTGATGCGGACCGACATGGCGGCCTACGACAACGATCCGACCAAGTACACGCAGTCGCTGGGCTGCTGGCACGGCTTCATCGCCCAGCAGAAGCTGATCTCGGTCAAGAAGCACTTCGGCGGCAAGACCGATCGCACCTATCTGTACCTGTCCGGCTGGATGATCGCTGCGCTGCGCTCCGAGTTCGGACCGCTGCCTGACCAGTCGATGCACGAGAAGACCTCGGTGCCCGCCCTGATCGAGGAGCTCTACACCTTCCTGCGTCAGGCCGACTCGCGCGAGCTGAACGACATCTTCCGCAGCCTCGATAAGGCGCGCAAGGAAGGCGACAAGACCAGGGAGAAGGAGCTGATCGAGAAGATCGACAACTTCCAGACCCATGTCGTGCCTGTCATCGCCGACATCGACGCGGGCTTCGGCAACGCGGAGGCGACCTATCTGCTCGCCAAGAAGATGATCGAGGCGGGCGCCTGCGCGCTCCAGATCGAGAACCAGGTCTCGGACGAGAAGCAGTGCGGTCACCAGGACGGCAAGGTCACCGTGCCGCACGAGGTGTTCCTGGCGAAGATCCGCGCCTGCCGCCATGCTTTCCTCGAGCTCGGCATCGAAGACGGTGTCGTCGTGACCCGTACCGACTCGCTCGGCGCCGGCCTGACGCAGCAGATTGCCGTCAGCCACAAGCCCGGCGACCTCGGCGATCAGTACAACAGCTTCCTCGATTGCGAGGAAATCACGCCGGAGAACGCCCGCAACGGTGACGTCATCATCAACCGTAACGGCAAGATGATGCGTCCCAAGCGCCTCCCCAGCAACCTCTACCAGTTCCGTCCCGGCACTGGCGAAGACCGCTGTGTGCTCGACAGCATCACCTCGCTGCAGAACGGCGCCGACCTGCTTTGGATCGAGACCGAGAAGCCGCATATCGAGCAGATCGCCAAGATGGTCGACCGGATCCGCAAGGTGGTTCCGAACGCGAAGCTGGCCTACAACAACTCGCCGTCGTTCAACTGGACCCTCAACTTCCGTTGGCAGGTCTACGACGCAATGAAGGAAGCCGGCCAGGACGTCAGCAAGTACAACCGTGCCGAGCTGATGAAGCCGGAATACGACGACACGCCGCTGGCGAAGGAAGCCGACGAGCGGATCCGCACCTTCCAGGCCGACTCAGCCAAGCGTGCCGGCATCTTCCATCACCTGATCACGTTGCCGACCTACCACACGGCGGCGCTCTCGACCGACAATCTGGCCAAGGAATATTTCGGCGACCAGGGCATGCTCGGCTACGTGAAGAACGTGCAGCGCGCCGAGATCCGCCAGGGTATCGCCTGCGCCAAGCATCAGAACATGGCCGGCTCCGACATCGGCGACGACCACAAGGAATACTTCGCGGGCGAGGCTGCCCTGAAGGCGGGCGGCGCCCACAACACGATGAACCAGTTCGGCTAACGCACCACGCTATCCAAGAGGAGACTGACATGACCAAAGGCAGCAATTTCTGGGTGATCGGCGGCGAGTTCGGTTCGATGAACTTCCATAAGCTCGTGGAAGGCTCCGCCCAGGTGCAGGGTCCGTTCAAGACCCGCAAGGAAGCCGAGGATGCCTGGCGCTCGGTCTCGGAAGAGAACCGCCACAAGGCCGGCGTCCGCTTCTCGATCGTGGAAGAGCCGTCGCGGGTCTCGGCCTGACGGCTGCCTGACCAATTAAGAAGACGTCCAAGGACGGAGGGTCCCATCCGGCGCAAGCCGGGTGGGATCGTCTGTTTTTGGTACAGGTGAATCGGCTGTGGGCGCGTAAGTCTCTGGAATTGTGGGCCCTTTGCGGACCGTTTGGTTGCTGATAGGTTAATGGCGTAAAGTCGAGGACGAGGCCGACAATGTCAGAGCCTGAGACCAGCGGGACCCATCCGAGCCAGCCGCGCCCGGTGCGGCTGCGCGACGCGCTGCTGCGCGCACGGATCGAGGCCGCCGACCGGACTGGTGTGGTCGTCGATTTGCGCGACGCGGAGGTGGCGCGGCTGGAGATCCTCAACGATGCGCTCGATCCCCTGTTCGCGCAGGTGCCCGACCAGATCGACCTGTTCGATCGCGGCATCAGCCAGGGCGATACGCCCAGGCTCTGGATCGATGTCGTCGCACACATCATGATGGGGCGCGACAAGCGGATGTATCGCTTCGTCCAGGACACCCGCTTCGGCCGCATCGTGCTCGCCGAATCGCACGACACCGCAATGATCGTCGAAGCCGTGACGGACTACGTCGCCCGCCGCATGATCGAGCGCGAGCACGGCATGGTGGTGCCATCAGAGCCGAAGCCCGCGGCCGCCGAGCCGCCGCGCCGCTCGCGCCTGTGGCCGTTCGTGTTCGGATTCATTTTCGGCGCGGCCGCCTTGTTCGGCCTCGCCGTGCTGGCGGCCCTGCGGAGCTGGTGAGACGCTCGCCGTCGTCATTGCGAGCGCAGCGAAGCAATCCAGGAATCTTTCCGCGGAGAAACTCCGGATTGCTTCGCGGAGCCTGTCATCGGGCCGCGCTTCGCGCGGACCCGTTGGCTCGCAATGACGGCGAACTAGATCAACCTTGCCTGCTTGATCTGCCGGATCTGAAATCCGGACCCGAGGCCCCGCACCGTCTGCTCGCAGCGCCAGCCGGCATTGTCTTTCTCGATCGTGAACAGGTTATACGCTGCCGCCGGGTAGCGCCCGTGGGCGAGCGCGGAGGCCGACGGCACGCCGACCGCGGGGATGTTGCCGTTGGGGCCCTCGAACCACATCGTCGAATGAATGTGGTCGTGCCCGTGCAGGATCAGCTCGACGCCGTGACGCTTGATCAGTGCCAGCAGCGCACCCGCATCGGTCATCCGTTTCTGGCGCGCGCCGGACTTCAGGGGATGATGCACCAGCAGCACGCGGAAGGCGTCCTCGGCGGCGAGGCGGTCGAGGACCGCCTCGAGGGACGCGAGCTGATCGCGGCCGAGCGTGCCCGTCGCCATCAGCGGCAGGGTCGGCACCGCCGTGGACAGGCTGATGAGCGCGAGCGGCCCGCGCCGGCGTACGCCCGGAAAGCCGACGCTGCCGTCATCGCCAGTGAGATAAGGCGCAAACGTCTCGCCGAAGCGGTGAGAGGTGGCGCGGACATAGGCATCGTGATTGCCGGGAATGGTGGTGACGCGGTCGGGCGGACCGACGCCGTCGAGCCAGGCGCGCGCCGGCGCGAACTCCGCCTCCAGCGCCAGATTGACGAGATCGCCTGTGACCGCGATGTGGTCGGGCGTCTGCGCCTGGACGTCGGCGACGAGCGCGTCGAGCACCTCGCGGCGCTGGTATTTGTGGCGGTTGCGCGTCCAGTTGACGTAGCCGAGCGCGCGCTTGCCCGCGAGCTCGATCAGCCGTGGCTTCGGCAACGGCGGCAGATGCGGGTCGGACAGATGGGCGAGCGTGAAGGGGGCCATGGCGCGCGATTGCCTCGCTATTCGTCCGCTGTAATGGCAAGGTCGCGAGGACTGTGCAAGCGGGGCCCGGACCGGGGCCTCATGGCAGTTTTCTTGGGAGTTTTCTTGGGAGTTTCTTTGGGAGCCTGATGGGGGATCGTCTGAACAGCGTCCGACGGACATTCGAACCGCTGCTGCGGCGAATCTTCCACGTCTATTTCCTGCTTGTCCGCGGCATGACGCTCGGCGTCCGCGCCGTGGTGCTGGATTCCGAGAACCGGGTGTTCCTGGTCAGGCACAGCTACATCACCGGCTGGTATCTGCCCGGCGGCGGCGTCGATCTCGGCGAGACCATGGAGCAGGCGATGCGGCGCGAGCTCAAGGAGGAAGGGGACATCGATCTCACCGGTGACGCGGTGCTGCACGGCATCTTCCTCAACAGCCACGTCTCCCGCCGCGACCACGTCGCGGTCTACGTGGTCAGGCAGTTCAAGCAGGATCGCGTCCCTGAGCCCAACCACGAGATCGTCGAATGCGGATTCTTCGCGATCAATGCGCTGCCCGAGGGCACCACGCACGGCACGCGGCAAAGGCTCGCGGAAGTGCTGGATGGCAAGCCGCCGACCGCGACGTGGCGGTGAGGAGATTTGGCGTTGAAGCGATCTGACGTTGAAGCGATCCGGCCGAATCCTCAAGCCCGAACCGGCTGCCCGATCCCCAGCAAGTTACCTTCGCTGTCGCGGAACCAGGCGCCCCGCTCGCCAGTACCCTTGCTCGGATAGTTTCCCGCGATCTCCGCAATTCCATCGACGGTCTTCAAGCCGGGCAGGTCATAGTCCTCGAACGCGACGCCGCGTGTGCGAAGTTCGCGCACAGTTGCCTCGAGATCCTCGACTTCCCACCCCATTTGCGTGTGCGTGCCGGATTGCGTGCCGGCCGAGACGAATATCGCAAACTCGCCGGCCGCACAGACGTAACGGAGCCCACCCTCGCGCTGTTCGACCGGCTCGAGCCCGAGCTTTTCCGAATAGAACGCCCGCGCGCGGTCGAGGTCTTTGGCTGGAAGCCGGGTTGCCACTTTCGCGTTCTTCAGCATGCCCGCTCTCCCTGTCTTTGCCTCGCGACGACGCTGGATTTCTTCGGCTACGCGGTCATGACTCGACGCCCTGACGGCCCTGCTTCGCCTGCAACTCCAGCACCAGCAGGCTCTGCTCCTGGATCAGCGCGCAGTTCTGCCGCTCCAGCCTGTGCAGTCGCGCCGTCATGTTGTGCATGAACGCGAACACCACCAGGAACAGGGCGCCGAACATCACGACGAACGGAAACACGACGCCGGTCAGATGGCTGACCAGGTAGGCCAGTGTCGGAAACAGCGTGAAGCCCGCGGGGATGATCGCCACCATGGACAGCATCAGGAAGTCATAGAGATCGAACTTGCCCTGCATCGTCTTGCGCAGCAGCACCAGCATGTAGATCAGCGCAAAGGCGGAGACGACGACGACCGTCTCCGGACTTGGAAGGGCATCTGTCACGGTTGCCTCCTCAGAAGGTTCGACGAGATGATGAGACCACAAATCGGGGCGGGGACGCTCGGCGTCATGACGCCCTCACGAGGCGCGCGAGCAGGATATAACCGAGGACGCGGATCATGTAGCTCGCCGACTTCAATCCGTCGATCGAGCTGACGCCGGTCTCGCGCGCCCGCATCTCGACCGGAACTTCGCTGACGGTGAGGCCTGCGCGCATGGCCCAGGCCAGCGAGATCGGCTCCGGAAAATCCGTCGGATACGCTTTTGCGAAGAAGGCGATGGCGGAACGGTCGAGCAAGCGCATGCCGCTGGTCGGATCGGTGATGCGGCCGCCGCTGAAGAGACCGTTGAGCGCCAGCACGATCAGCCTGATGCCGGCGCGCCGCATGCGCGTGGAGCAGAAACCGGCATGGTCGATGAAGCGGCTTCCGATGGTGATGTTGGTCGGTTCGTTGCGATAGGCCTCCAGAAGCGTCTCGATGGCGCGCGGATCATGCTGCCCGTCGCCGTCGATCTGGATGCAGAAATCAAAATTCTGACGCGCCGCGTATTTGATGCCGGTTTGCACGGCGCCGCCGATGCCGAGATTCTGCGCGAGGCGGGCGACCGGCGAGCGGCAGCTTGCCACCGCGGACGTCGCGTCCGACGAGCCGTCGTCGACGACCAAGGTGTGGTAGCCGCGGCCGGTCGCGGCGATCTCGCTCAGCAGACCGCCGACCGAGGCCTCCTCGTTGAAGCAGGGAATGATGATGAGGACGCGCGACGTGCCCTGCTGCGGTGCGGCGACACCGTTGCGGCACGTGTCAGTTGAACCCAAGCCCAGTCCCATATCGGCCACGTCTGCCTCACCTCCAGAATCCCCACTTTGCTATACTTGCCGGTGCTTTTCCTGTACAGGCGGCGGGCCATTTCAAGCTGCGGGGGCCGCCCGGCGAATGCCGATGAGAGCTGTTAAAGTATTTTTTTCAATTGTGTTTCTGGCAATTCTGGCCAGCAACATCAGGCTGATCTCGCATTGGAGCGAGAGCCGCGGCGTTTATGACGACATCTGCTATCTCAGGCAGGCGCATCTGTTCCAGCGCTTCGGCTGGCAAGGGCTCGACACCAGTCTCGCCCGTGAAACCGACGGCTATCTCGCGGCCAAGTTGCGCAGTATCGATTTTCCGAACTGGACCGAACCGACGCGGGCACCCTGCCACACCCAGACTGCCGACGGCAGCAAATGGGTGATGACGCCGCCGCCGGGCACGGGCTTCGTGCTGGCACTGTTCCCGGAGGGATTCCAGGTCGTTCCGCTCTATATGCTGGCCAACGCGATCGTCGCCGGCCTTGCGCTGTTCGGCTTGTGGCGGGCGCAGGAGAAGGTCGGCTTGACGCTCGCCGCATTGCTCGGCGCGCTCTCGATCTACTTCATGATCAATCCGACCAAGGCGAGCTATTCGATGGCGCCGACCATGGTCGTCTGCGCGCTGGCGGGTCTGCTCACCGCAAGACTGTTCGTCGATGAAGGCCGGCGCCGCCTGCTGATGGTCGCTGCCGTCGGCGTGCTGCTCGGCCTGTCCGCGAGCTTTCGGATCGCGAACGTGGTTCTGTCGGCCGGCTATTTCCTGTTCTTCGGATTGTCGTTCCTGATCTGGCGTACCCGCGAGACGTTCGTCTCAGGTCTCGCGCTCGGCCTTTCGTTCCTCGTCGGGCTGTTGCCGGTGTTTGCGGCGAACCTGGTCAATTCGGGCAATCCGCTGGTCTCGGCCTATGGCGGCCAGGATACGGCCCCGCGGAGCCTCGACCCGGCCGTGCTGCTGGCCTATCTCCGCGACACGCAATTCCCGTTGATCGTGATTGCCTGCGTCGGGACCGCGCTGTTGTGGCGCTTCGCCGGCCATGGCGGCGTCAGGAAACTCGCGTTGCTGGTGGCAGGCAATCTCGCGCTGAATCTGGCGTTCTTTGCCACGCATCCGGTCTTCACGCAGTATTACGTCATCCCGATCCTGATGCTGTCGCTCTGGACGCTGCTGTTCGCGGCGGTCCTCAGCCGCGGTCCGGCACAGGGTTTTATCGCCCACGAGGCCGATGGACCGCGGCCGTCTGAGATGTTATCCCGCATCTCGCATTGACGCGTTTTCCTGACGCGAACCTGAAACCACTTCGCTCGAAGACGCATGCCGACATGACCGATCTCTCGCTCACCATCCTTCCGGAAGCCGCCGGCGACGCCCAGGCGATCGAACGGCTGCACGAGCGCACCTTCGGCCCCGGCCGTTTCGTGCTTAGCGCTTACCGCATTCGCGAGCACGTCGACCATCTGCTCGAATTGTCCTTCACCGCCCGCATCGGCACGCTGCTGGTCGGCTCGGTCAGGCAATTGCCGGTGCTGGTCGGCGAGACGCAGGCCCTGCTGCTCGGTCCGCTCACCGTCGAGCCGCCGTTCCGCGACCGCGGCATCGGCCGTCTCCTGATGGAGCGCGCGCTGAAGGACGCCAAGGAGAAGGGGCACCGTCTGGTGCTGCTGGTCGGCGACGAGCCCTATTACAGCCGCGTCGGCTTCAAGCCGGTGCCGAAGGGCCGCGTCACCATGCCGGGCCCGGTCGACGCCGCGCGCGTGCTGGTGTTCGAACTCGTCGACGGCGCATTCGAGGGCGTGTCGGGGCAGGTAACGCCCGACTGGAGCAAGGCGCGAGGCTAGGGCTACGATACCTCTTGCGGAGTATCCATGATGCAGGTGCGGTCCGTTGATGCCGGTGAAGTCGATCATCTCGCTCAGCTGTGGCACGATGCCTGGCATGGGTCACATGCCTCGCTTGCGCCGCCAGAACTGGTCCGCCTTCGCACGCTCCCGAATTTTCGCGATCGGCTGGCGGTCATGCTTCCCGACATCCGCGTCGTCGGCCCGGCCGGCGCGCCGCTCGGCTTCTGCGCCGTCAGGGCTGACGAATTGTATCAGCTCTTCGTATCGCCGAAGGCGCACGGCGCGGGCGTGGCCGCGGCGCTGATCTCCGACGCAGAGGCCCGCCTTGCCGCGCGCGGCGTGGAGCTGGCGTGGCTGGCCTGCGCCGTCGGCAACGCGCGCGCTGCGCGGTTCTACGAGAAGAGCGGTTGGCGCAACGCCGGCACCTTCGTGATGATGACGGACACCTCGAACGGGCCGTTCCCCGTCGATCAATGGCGCTTCGAGAAGCGGCTGACGCGCAGCCCGTAGCCCGGAATTCGCTCCGCTCCATCCGGGCTACGGCTCACTCAACGCGCCTGTGCCGGGGCCCGCGGGCCCCGGCTGTCGCAAGGCTAGAACTTGAAAAGGCTAGAACTTGAAGTTGGCAAACGCCCGCACGCCGATGCCGGGCATCAGAACCTCGTCCTTGGTGTAGGACACCGAGTTGCGGATGTTTTCGTTGAGGAGATTGTTGCCGACGATGCCGGCCGTCATCTCGCGCGCGCCGAACAGACGCGGATCGAGCTTGGTCTTGTAGCTGACCTCGGCCTTCAGCAGATTGTAGCCCGGCGTCGGCGTCTCCGCGATCACGGCGACGTTGTTCTGCGCGAAAGCGTGCAACAGGTTGACGCGCATCAGCCAGTTGTCGTCGCGCCAGAACACGCCGCCGCCTATCCGCAGCGGCGGAATGCGCGGCACGTTGGTGCCGTCGGTGAAGGTGGCGCGCACCACGTCGAACTGGTTCTCGATGCCCCAGATGCCGCCCTGGAATGCGCCGACGTCGAGCTGCGACTGGAATTCGCCGCCGCGGAAATTGGCATTGCGTTGCGAATAGACGGCCTGGTTCAACTCGGCGCCCGGCGTGCCGCAGGACGCAAAACTGTCGTCGCACATCACGCCGGTGAGGCGGCGAAAGATGAAATTGTCGAAATGCGTGTAGTAGACGGTCGCCTCGAACCGGAACGGCCCCGTCGCCTTGCGCAGTCCAACCTCGACCGACTCAGCGGTCTCGATCGTGAGGTTCGGATTGCCGATGTCGAACGTCGCGGTCGCATCATGCGCACCGCGCGAGAACAGTTCGGCCGGCTTCGGCGCGCGCTCGACATATTGTGCGGTGATGCTGCCGACCATGCCGCCCGGCAGGTCCTGCAACAGGCCGATGCTGCCGCTCTTCGGCGTGAAGGACGGATTGCGTGCGATGCCCACCTGCGGCGTGCCGTCGGGTAGATAATCCGGCGGGAAGTTCGGCGTCGTGCCGTGCAGCTCGACATGCTCGATGCGGCCGGCGATCTGGGCTCGCGTCGCGTCCGTGAACTTGAACTCGTTGAAGGCGTAAGCGGCAACGCGGGTGTTGTTGTTGGGGTCCCACAGGCCGTTGAACAGCGTACCGGGATTGTCAGGGCTCGGCGCGGTCAATTCCTGATGGCCGACCTGAAAGCCCAGCGCCGTCGTCACCTCGGCGAAGCGCGCGTTGAACGGCATCAACTGCACCTCGGTGCGGATCTCCTGCTCCTTGTTGGTGAAGGTCTGCCGCACACCGTCGGTGTTGGGATCGGCGGGATCGGCAAGGCCGATCTCGTTGTGTCGATAATCCGTGGCGCCAGCCCAGAAGCGGATGGTGTCGATCGCGGCGGCATCGGGCCGGTACTCGCCCTTGACGTTGATCTTGGTCTGGTGCGCGTCGATCCGGGTGTTGTGGTCGGCGCCGTCGATGCCGGGGATATGGTAGAGCGAGTCGTTCTGCGTGATCGACGCGCCGATATAGCCGCCCTGGAAGAAGTAGGAGCCGCCGATCGAGGCGCCGTCCGTGCGCGACGCCGAATTGGGCTGGCGCCCGTTTGTGATGGTCCGGGTCTGGTCGGTCAAATAGGGGTAGCTCGGGATGCCGTAATCCGTCGTGTTGCGGCCGTAGACGTCGGCATGGAGCGCGAAATTGCCGGCGCCGGTGTCGAGCAGCACGCCGCTCTCGACACCGCGATCGACCGAGCTGAACGCGGAACGCGTCTCGGCCGTGACGCAGGGCGATGTTCCGGCGGTTGCGAGTGGCGCCTTCACCGGCATGCCATAACTCTGGAACGGCTGGGCACCGCAGGTTGGCAGCGCGTCCGGAATCCGGTTGTTGGTCGCGCTGACGACGCCGCCGATCGAGGTCGAGCCGTAGCGCAAGGCGGCCGGCCCGCGCACCACCTCGACCTGGTTGGTCGCGAGCGTATCGATCGGGACGAAGTGATCCTCGCCGAGATCGGATGCGCCGTTCGCATTGGTGCCGTTCTCGACGATGCCGACGCGGTTGACGTCGAGGCCCCGGATGATCGGCCGGCTGGAGGCGCCAGGTGCAAAGCTCGAGCCGGTGATGCCGGGCTTGGAGAACAGCAGATCGCCGAGCTGGCCGCCGCCCTCGCGGCGGATCTCCTCGTTCGGCACCACGGTGACGGTGGCGAACTGGTTGGTGACGATCGGCAGCACGCCCTGCTGGGGCGTGGAGGCCGTCGCTGGCGCCGCCGGCGCAGCTTCCGCCGCGCGTTGCTGGCCGCGCGACCGTCCGGTGCGCGCGACATGGACCGGGCTGCGGGTCGGCACCACCCTGCGCACGATCGGGCTCGGCGCCGTCACGGTGACGGCGGGGATCTCGGTCGATGATTTATCTTGCGCAGGCTGTTGTACCGGCTCTTGGGCGAGCGCCGATGTGGCGGCGGCGCCGAGCAGGAGCAGGCTTGCTCCACCCAGACGCTGCGCGCGTCGCAATTCAAATGACATAGTCCTGATTCCAGTCAGGCGCCGTCCGCAAGATTTGGTGCTGATCGGAGGCGGCCTGCCGTCGCAGCGCGACGGAATTCGACTTCAACTTCTCCCGTGCGTTCGCCTGAAAGCGGCGAGCCGGGCGTGATCAAGTGATGTCTGGAGTCAGGACGCGGGAGGGGCGCGGGGCTGGAACGCGGTGCCGGCCGATTTCAGATGGACGAATTCGGCATCGGTGGTGAGCTGAAGCAGCTCGATCGCCTGCGGCAGCAGGAGCACAGGCGGCGTCGCGGATACGACGGTACCCGCCATCGCGACCACGGCGCAGATCGCGCAATTGTCCTCGCCCGGCTGCTCCCGGTCGGGGCCGGCGGGCGATTGCTTCTGGACCGCGGCGCGGTCGATCGAAGCGATACTCTTGCCGCTGTCGGTCTGCTGAAGCGAGGACTGGGCGAGGGGAGCGGCCTGGGCGAACCAATGGCTATGGCCGAACGTCAACGCGAACTGCACCAGCATCGCGAACAACGCGAGCCGGGCGCCGTGCCTGATATTCGACCGGAACCACTTCATCTGGAAAAGCCACCCCACATCGCGAGGCGCCGACCCCCTCGGCTTCCTGCGATGTTATAATGTAACATCGCAGGAACGGTCAGCTTATGTCAACGGAAGTCAGACGATCTCGCGCGGGTGGCCGCGCGATGTGTCGTTCAGGCAACTAACGCCCTTCGCGGACCCAGGTCGCAGCAAACGCGCCGAGCAGCAGCAGCAGGCCGATCAGGCCGGCGAAGATCGGCAGCACCCCGACGCCCTTCACGACGCTGGCGTCGCGCATCCGCACGCCCATCCAGCCATCGCCGGCGAAGACGCTCGCCGAACGCACCGGCACGATGCGCGGCAGCTCGACGCTGGTGCCGTCGACCACGCGCACGGCATTGCCGCCGGTCGCCTGCGTCAGCGGCTTCAGGGTCTCAGTCGTGGAGGTGACTTCCGAAAACTCCTTCGGATTGGTCGGGCCGACATTGATCAGCGCCTTCAGCGTGCCGTCGGTCGCCTGCCACAGGCCGAGCTCGCTGGCCGGCAGGCTGGCGCGCCACTCGCCGGGATCGGCAGGCGCGAGCGTCAGGTCCTGCGATACGCCGGACGGCGAGGTCACGCTGACCGGCTGGACGCTGTCCGACATGGTCTGGCGCACCACGACGAGGTCCTTGCCCTGCACCTGGAGGCGCAGCGCCTCTTCATCGAGGTCCGGCTGCTTCATCAGCCAGTGCGACATCCGCCGCAAGAGATCGAGATGCGGGCCGCCGCCTTCATAGCCGCGCGCCCACAGCCAGATGTGGTCGGAGAGCAAGAGCGCGACGCGGCCCTCGCCGAAGCGCGACAGGAACAGGAGCGGCTTGCCGTCGACGCCCGTCATCACCGGCGGGTTGACCGCATTGCGGGTGTCGACGGTGCGGAAGAACCGGCTCCAGCGCGGCGGTTCGCTCGCGGAGCCTTCGAGGCCACGCGTGACCGGATGGCGTTTTCCGATCTCCGACAGATGGGCATAGAACGGCTTCTCGGTCACGCCGACGGGTTCTGCCGGCAGCACCGAATCCAGCGGCGTGCGCCAGATGCTGGTGTTGGAGGCATAGTCGGGGCCGGCCGAGACCAGCACTGCGCCGCCCGCGCGGACATAGCGCGCGATGTTGTCGAAATAGGCGATTGGCAGCACGCCCTGGCGGGCATAGCGGTCGAAGATGATCAGCTGGAATTCGTTGATCTTCTGCTGGAACAGCTCGCGGGTCGGAAACGCGATCAGCGACAGCTCGTTGATCGGCGTGCCGTCCTGCTTCTCCGGCGGACGCAGAATGGTGAAGTGCACGAGGTCGACGCTGGCGTCGGACTTCAGCAGGTTGCGCCAGGTGCGCTCGCCGGAATGCGGCTCACCCGAGACCAGCAGCACGCGCAGCTTGTCGCGCACGCCGTCGATGGCGACGACCGCGCGGTTGTTCACCGGCGTCAGCTCTTTCTCGAGCGGTGAGGCCTCGATCTCGACGATGTTCGGGCCGGCATGCTTGATGTCGACGTCGACGCTTGCGCTCTGGCCGCTTCCCAGCGTGCGCTCGCCCAGGACCTCGCCGTCCCTGCGGATCGTGACCTTGGCGCGCTCGCCGGTTACGCCCTGGTCGTCGAGGCGGTAGGTGATGGTCTGGGTCTGTCCGACGATGCCGAAGCGCGGCGCGGCCGTGATCGCAATGCGGCGGTCGCGCTCGTCCTTCTGCCCGGTGATCAGCGCGTGCACCGGCGCCTGGAAGCCGAGCCCGGCGGTGTTGGCCGGGATGTCGTGGACCCGGCCGTCGGTGATCAGGAACGCGCCGGCGACACGGTCGACCGGCACGTCCGACAGCGCGGTGGCCAGCGCCCCGAACAGTTTTGTGCCGTCGGTCTCGCCATCGGCCTGTCCGGCGTCGACGACGCGGACCTCGAGGCCCTTGATCTTCTTCAGGCTGTCGACCAGCGCTTCCTGCGCTTGCGCGGCCTCGCGATTGCGGTTGCCGAAATTCTGGCTCGGGCTCTTGTCGACCACGACGGCGGCGACCGAGGTGAGGGGATCGCGGTCCTCGCGGGTGAAGGAGGGATTGGCGAGCGCCAGCAGGAACAGCGCCAGCGCGGCCACGCGCACGGCTGCACCGCGCGCACGCGCCACCAGCAGCACGAGCGCAACGACGACGATCGCGGCGAGCGCGAGCCACAGGACGATCGCGGGAACAAGCGGCGTGAACGCAATGCCGTAATTCATGTCGATCCTATTGCCCCAGCCGTTCGATCAGGGCCGGTGCGTGCACCTGGTCGGCCTTGTAGTTGCCGGTCAGGGTGTACATCACGATGTTGGCGCCGGCGCGGTAGGCGAATTCGCGCTGGCGGGCGTCGCCGCCGGACATCGGCAGCATGAACTGACCGTCGAGCCGCTGCGCCCAGGCGCCGGCCAGATCGTTCGAGGTGATGATGATGGGCGAGACGCCGTCGCCGCCGCGGGCCGGCCGCTGCGCGCTGTCGTCGTCCTCATCGCGCGGCAGGGCCTCGACCCAGGTCTGGCCGGTGCTGAAACGGCCCGGGAAGTCGCGCAACAGATAAAAAGTCTTGGTCAGCACGTGCTCGCGCGGCACCGGTTCGAGCTCGGGCACGTCGAGCGACGACAGGATCTCGCGCAGCGTCTGCATGCCCGGGGTCTGTGCCGCGCCGTTCTCGCCGGGCGGCGCTTCGATCGCGTCGCGGGTGTCGAACAGCACGGTGCCACCCTGCTTCATGTAGGCGTCGATCTTGTTGATGGCATCCTGCGGCGGCTTGGGTGCGCCCGGCACGATCGGCCAGTAGATCAGCGGGAAGAAGGCGAGCTCGTCGCGTCCGGGATCGATGCCGACGGGATCGCCGGCCTCCAGCGCGGTGCGCTGCGCCAGGAATTGCGTCAGACCGGACATGCCGGCCTTGACGATGGAATCGACGTCGGCATTGCCGGTGACGACATAGGCGAGGCGGGTTTGCGACACCGCCTTCATGGCGAACTCGTCGGACGCGCCATCGGCGCGCGACGGCGCGGGCGTAAGCGACACCAGGCCTGCAAGCGCCAGCCCGACGACGATCATGGCTGTCGCGGCGCGCCGGCGCAGCAGCGCGGCGATCCCGCCGCCGAGCACCGCGACAATGATGGCGTCGATCAGGAACAGCGCGAGTGCCGTCGACAGCAGCCAGCCGCGCAGGTCGCGCGGTTCGGCATTGGTGTAGGTCGCGTGCCGGGCGCGCAGGCCTGTGGTGTTCAGCGCGGCGATGCGGTCGGAAGCTGCGAGCGTGTTCACGGCGAGCGGTCCTTCTGCCGGACCATAGAAGCCGGGCGGATGATCAGGCGTAGCGCGGTCGCGATAATCCGCGGGCAGCGGCTTTGCGGTGGCCGGCGGCGGACCGAACGCGCCGAAGCCGTCGAGGATGTGCAGCGGCGCCACCGTCTCGGTGCTCGCCTCGGCCGCGACCCCGGGCCCGGGCTTGGCGGTGTAGCCGGACATGTCGACGACCCGGCGCAGCATTTCGACGAAGGTGCCCGACATCGGCAGGTCAGACCAGCGCATGTCGGCGCTGACGTGGAACAGGCTGACCAGGCCCTTGCCGCGATGCTCGCCGGTGACGAGCGGCGTGCCGTCTTCCAGCGAGGCCCAGCTCTTGGTGGCGAGCACCGCGTCGGGCTCGGCCAGGACCTGGCGGTTTACGGTGACGTCCTTGGGGACGGCGACGCCGGCAAACGGGCCGTTCGCCGCGAAGGCGGCGAGATGCTGCGGCTTCTCCCAGGTCAGGCTGCCGCCGAGCGTGCGGCCGCCCTTGCGCAGCTTGACCGGCACGAGATCGTCCTCGGCCTGCGCGAGCCTTGGACCGGCGAAGCGCACCAGCACGCCGCCCTGGTCGATCCAGGCGTTGAGGCGCTCGCGGATTTCAGGAGCGACGGTGCCGACATCGGCGAGGATGATCATCGGCAGCTTCTGGTCGAGGAATTGGGTGATGCCCTGCTGCGGCGAGCCCCGGTCGGCGAGCCGCACGTCGGCGAACGGCGCCAGCGCACGGGTCAGGTAGAAGGTCGGCGCCAGCAGCGGTTGCGCGGTCTCGCTGGTCGTGCCGGTGACGATGCCGATGGCGCGGCGGCGCCACCGCTTGTCGAGCAGTTGCACCGCGCCGGCCGAACGCTCGCCCGATATCTCGAGCCGCGTGATGTCGTTGCGCAGCTCGACCGGCAGGTCGAACGAGGCTTCGGTCTCCTTGTCCTGCGGGCCGAACGAATAACGCGCTTCGCCGATCGGCGAGGACTTCTGGTCCAGCGCGCGCACGGTGCCGACGGCGATGCCGCTTTCGGTGCGCAGCACCTTCACCGTCATCTTGGCGGCGGCGTTCTCGGCGGCGACGAGCGCCAGCGGGGCGGACGTGCCGCCTTCGAACACTGTCAGGCTGCGATCTCCGATGGTCTTGCCAAGGCCCTGCACGAAATCCTCGCCACGGCCGGTATCGACGCCATCCGAGAGCCAGGCGATCTCGCAGTCGCCGGTGGCCTTCAGGAAACGGTCGATGGCGGTCAGGGTTTCAACGCGATCGATCGAGTAGGGCTTTGGCGCGAGCTGGCGCAATGCGACGCGCGCCGCACCCGCCGGCATCAGGGTGATGTCGCGGTTCGGCTCGGACAGCGGCACCAGCGCGATGGCGCGGCGGTCGTTGTCGGCATTGGCGATCAGCTCGTCGGCGGCCCTGACCCTGACATCCCAGTGCGATGCGGCGCTCCAGCCGTCATCGAACATGATCATCAGCGGCGCCTTGCTGCCGGCGGCGCCCGTTTGCGGATTCCAGATCGGGCCGGCGGCGGCGAAAATGACGAGGGCCGCAGCCAAAAGCCGCAGCGCGGTCAGCCACCACGGCGTCCGCGAGGGCGTCTCTTCCCTTGGCGCGATGTCGAACAGCAGGCGCGTCGGCGGAAACTCGATGCGGCGCGGCCGCGGCGGCATCACGCGCAGCAGCCACCACAGCACCGGCAGGCTGACGAGGCCGATCAGGAGCAGCGGTTCGGTGAAGGCGAGCGGCAATCCCATCATGCGGCCGGCCCCACCTTGATCGTCGTGGTGCGGGTGCCCGATTTGCTCACCTGCATGCCGGCATGCAGGAACAGCAAGAGCTCGGCGGCGGAGCGGTCGGTCGCATGGGTCGTGAACAGCCAGTTGAGTCTGCTGGTCTCGGCGCGGATCTGGTCGCGGTGCAGCGCGAGCCGCGCGGTGTAGTCCTGCGCCCAGGTCTCGGCGCGGCCCGCCGTGATCACGCCGAAGCCCTCGGGCTCGACGAACTCGACGCGGCCGGAATAAGGGAAGGACTCCTCGGCGGGATCGACCACCTGCACCATCGTGCCATGCGCGCCGGAGCCGGACAGGCCCGCGAGCGTGGATTTGATTTCCGCGATCGGCGACCAGAAATCCGACAGCACGATGATCTCGGCGAGCGCGGAAGGCACGAAGGACGGCGGCAGGCTCAGCCGGTCGGCATCGTCATGCAGCATCGCCTGCGCCATCTTGTCGATGACGCTGCGGCTCGCGGTCGGCGCCATCAGTCCGGGAATGCCGACGCGTTCGCCGCCCGAGACCAGAAGCTCGGCCAGCGCGAAGGCGACGATCAGCGTCCGCTCAAGCTTGGATTCGCGAGCGGTCTTGGAGGCGAACGCCATCGAGGGCGAGCGGTCGGGCCAGATCCACACAGTGTGCGAGGCTTCCCATTCAAGCTCGCGCACATAGAGATGGTCGTCGCGCGCCGAGCGGCGCCAGTCGACGTTCTGCGCCGGCTCGCCGGAGACGAAGCGGCGGTATTGCCAGAAATTTTCACCGGAACCGGCGCGGCGCCTTCCGTGCAGGCCGTGGATGACGTTGGCGGCGATACGGCGGGCTTCGAGCACCAGGCGCGGCAGCGAAGCGGCGAGCGTACGGCTTTCGCCATCGGCACGTCGGATCGCGATGATCTCCTTCGCTGTGTGCCCGTTGTCTGCGGCCATCAACCGATCCGAGCCTTCAATTGTTTGATCACGTCCGGAATCGTGCGGCCTTCGGCGCGCGCCTGGAACGTCAGCGCCATGCGGTGCTTCAATATGGGCTCGGCGAGGTCGAGCACGTCGTCGATCGAGGGCGCCAGGCGTCCGTCGATCAGCGCGCGTGCGCGCACGGCGAGCATCAAGGATTGGCTGGCGCGCGGGCCGGGACCCCAGGCGATGAACTTGCCGGTCTCGCCGCTCTCCTCGCCCGGACGGGCCGAGCGGACCAGCGACAGGATCGCCTCCACCACGGAATCGCCGACCGGCAGACGGCGGATCAGCCGCTGCGCGGTGATCAGCGCATCTGCGTTCATCGATCCCTTCGCCAGCGTCTCCTCGGCACCCGTGGTCTCGAACAGGATGCGGCGCTCGGCGTCGCGATCGGGATAGTCGACGTCGATCTCCATCAGGAAGCGGTCGAGCTGGGCTTCCGGCAGCGGATAGGTGCCTTCCTGCTCCAGCGGGTTTTGCGTGGCGAGCACGTGGAACGGCTTCGGCAGGTCGTGACGCGCGCCGGCGACGGTGATGTGCTGCTCCTGCATCGCCTGGAGCAGCGCCGACTGCGTGCGCGGGCTGGCGCGGTTGATCTCGTCCGCCATCAGCAGCTGCGCGAACACGGGACCGGAGATGAAGCGGAAGGAGCGTTTGCCGGCGGTGCTTTCGTCGAGCACTTCGGCACCGAGAATATCCGACGGCATCAAATCGGGCGTGAACTGGATGCGCTTGGCGTCGAGACCCAGCGTGATGCCGAGCGTCTCGACAAGCTTGGTCTTGGCGAGGCCGGGCACGCCGATCAGCAGCGCATGGCCGCCGGAGAGGATGGTGACGAGCGTGTTCTCGATCACCCGATCCTGGCCGAAGATGACGGACGCGATTGCGTCTTTCGCCGCGCGAATCTGGCTCGACACCTGCTCGGCCGAACGGACGATTCCGTCTTCCAGTTTCTCGACACTTTCCGCCATCCGTCAGCTCCTTAAGTCCGCCACGCGGCCCGCTTGCGTCGTCAAGTCATCACAAGTCGCACATGGGCCCTATGCTAGACTTGCAGGAAGGCCATGTATTCGTTGAATTAACCTATCCCCACCTTATCGGCTTAGGGATATGTAGGGCATCACGAAGTGGCGACCTCCACACCGGGTTAATCCGGTGTGGAACCGCGCACCCGGGTACAACGTAAAACCTGCACCAATCGTGCCAACAGACAAAGTCAGGGCAAACCATGGCGAACCAAGGGCAGAGCGCCGATCGAGGTCTTGAGGGGCTGACTGCCGCCGCCAAAAGTGCCGCCAATGCCGAAGGCGCCAAGAAGGGCCTGCCGCCGGTGCATCTGTGGAATCCGCCGTTTTGCGGCGATCTCGACATCCGAATCGCGTCCGACGGTACTTGGTTCTACATGGGCACGCCGATCGGCCGCCCTGCGCTGGTTCGCCTGTTCTCGACGGTCCTGAAGCGCGAAGGCGACAAGCACTTCCTCGTCACGCCTGTGGAGAAGATCGGCATTCGCGTCGATGAAGCGCCGTTCATGGCGGTCGAGATGCAGAAGGACGGCGAGGACAACCATCGCGTGCTCCGCTTCCGCACCAATGTCGACGACTGGGTCACCTGCGATGCCGCGCACCGGCTGCGCTTCGAACAGGCCAGGGAAGGCGGGCTGACGCCATATCTGCATGTCCGCGCCGATCTCTGGGCCAAGGTCACCCGCGCGCTCTACTACGATCTGGTTGACATGGGTGAGGAGCGGATGGTCGATGGCCAGCCGATGTTCGGCGTCGAGTCGGCCGGCGAATTCTTCGCCATGGCCGACGCGGAGCAGGTGAGGGCCGCACTTTGAACAAGCCTATCCTGAAGAGCGGTCCGGTCGTGATCGGCGCGGCCGATTTCTTCGCCCGATCCAGGGCGAGGCTCGGCTTCGACGTGCCGCCCGGCCTCTACGATCCGAACGTCATCCCCGCCTCGGGCGATCCCGGCACCGACAAGATGCTCGAGATCGTCGCGCGCGAGCAGCCGGTGCGGCCGGCTGCGGTCCTGATCGCCGTGGTCGACCGTCCCGAGCCGACCATCCTGCTGACGCAGCGCTCGGCGCATCTCAACGACCACGCCGGCCAGATCGCCTTCCCCGGCGGCAAGATCGACGCGATCGACGCCTCGCCGCTCGATGCGGCTTTGCGCGAGGCCGAGGAGGAGGTCGGCCTGTCCAGAGACTTCGTCGAGCCGATCGGCTACCTCGATCTCTATGGCACCGCTTTCGGCTTCCGCATCCTGCCCACGGTCGCCAAGGTGCGGCCCGGCTTCGAGCTCGCCATCAACCATTCGGAGGTTGATGATGCCTTCGAGGTACCGCTATCCTTCCTGATGAACCCGGTGAACCACCAGGTGCACAGCAAGGAATTCCGCGGCATGGAGCGGTTTTATTACGCGATGCCGTTCGCGGAACGCTACATCTGGGGTGCGACGGCAGGAATGCTGCGTGTGCTGTATGAGCGGATCTACTCATCATGATCCGGCCGATTCTGACCGAGATCGGAATCTTCCTCATCCCCTTTGCCGTCTATGCGCTGTTCCTGGCCGCCACCCGCTCCGGCCTGTTCGCGCGATCGTCCTGGCCGGTCACCGTCGTCGCGCGACTGGTCCTGGCCGCGCTCGTGCTTGTCATCGCGGGGCTGATCGGCTTCGCGCATTTCTCCGGCGCCGCACCGGATTCGACCTACGTTCCCGCCCATATCGAGAACGGCAGGCTCGTGCCGGGCGTGGAAAAATAGGGGCTGGACCATGAGCGCAGAGCCGTTACTCGCCAATGCGCCCTGGCTGACCTCTGGCGGGACGGCGCGCGTCCTGACGCTGCTCAACGGCAACGGCGAGGAAGCGCGCGTGGTCGGCGGCGCCGTGCGCAATGCGTTGCTCGGTCTCGTGCCCGGCGACATCGACATCGCGACCACGGCGCGGCCCGACGAGGTGATGCGGCGCGCCAAGGCTGCCGGCATCAAGAGCGTGCCGACCGGCATCGACCACGGCACCATCACGCTGGTCATCGACAGCCAACCCTACGAAGTCACGACGCTGCGCGAGGACACCGAGACCTTCGGCCGCAAGGCCAAGGTCGCGTTCGGCCGCGACTGGGTGAAGGACGCCGAGCGCCGCGACTTCACCATGAATGGACTTTCGGCCGATGCGATGGGCGTCGTCTACGACTATGTCGGCGGGATCGCGGATGCGGCCGTGCGGCGCGTACGCTTCATCGGCGACCCCGACCAGCGCATCGCCGAAGACTATCTACGCATCCTGCGCTTCTTCCGCATCCACGCCGCCTTCGGGGCCGGCGAGCCCGACCGCGACGGCTATCTCGCCTGCATCCGCGGCCGCGCGGGTCTTGCGAGCCTGTCGGCCGAGCGGGTGCGCATGGAGATGCTGAAGCTGCTGGTCGCTCACGGTGCCTCTGACGCCGCGGTCGCGATGGCGGATGGCGGGTTGCTGCAAGCGCTGAGCGGAGGCGTCGTCTATACCGGGCCGCTGTCGGCCATGATCGCGATCGAGGGCGCGCTTGGCTTGCCGGCAAGCAACACGCGGCGGCTCGCCGCGCTGACGGTCGCCGTGACCGAAGATGCCAAGCGCGTCGCCACGCGCTTGCGGCTCTCCAATGTAGAAAGCAAGGCGCTGGATTCGATGGGGCACCGCTGGTGGCGCTTCGCCACCAAGGACGAGGCCAATGCGCGGCGGTTGCTCTACCGGCTCGGCGCGGAGCGCTATCACGATCGCGTGTTGCTCGGCTGGGCGCGGGCCGGCGGCGACGTTGGATCGTCGCGCTGGCGCGCGCTCGCCGAGTTGCCGCAGCGCTGGACTGCGCCGAAATTTCCACTTCGCGCCGCCGACTTCATCGCCCGCGGCATGGCGGAAGGACCCGCGCTCGGGCATGTGCTGACGCTTGCCGAGGACGCTTGGCTTGCGGCGGATTTTCCCCTAGAGGAAGCCGCGCTCGCTTCCATCGCCGATCAAGCAGCGGCACGCGTCAGCCGCGATGAGAGAACGTGACCATCGTCTCAGGCTTCGCCGACATCTCGATCCTTCAGCTCCTGCTGGTCGCGTTGATGGCGTTGTTTGCTTCGATCATCGGTGGTCTCGCCGGCTACGGCACCGGCGCCCTGATGCCGCTGGTGCTGGTGCCGCTGGTCGGCGCCGAGCCCGTGGTGCCGATCATCGCGATCTCCGCGATCTTCACCAATTCGAGCCGCGCGCTCGCCTATCTGCGCTATGCCGATCGCCGTCGCGCGCTGATCGTGCTGGCCTGTGCGGCGCTGACGACCGCGCTCGGCGCCTACGGCTACACGCGGCTGACCAATGCGGGCGCAGCACTCGTGATCGGCTCCATGCTGATCCTGAGCGTGCCGCTGCGCCGCGTGCTCCGCCGCCGCCAGGTCAGGATCGGCGACACCGGCCTTGCTGCCGGCTCCGTTGGTTACGGCGTGCTGGTCGGCGGCACCTCGGGCTCCGGCGTGATCCTGCTCTCGCTCTTGATGGCCACGGGCCTCGAAGGTGCCGCCGTAATCGCGACCGATGCGATGATCTCGCTCGGCACCGGTCTCATCAAGATCTCGGTGTTCGGGCTGGCCGGCGCCGTCACCGCGCAGGTGCTCGCCTTCGCGCTGCTGATCGGCGCGATTGCGATCCCCGGCGCGTTTCTGGCAAAGGCTTTCGTCGAGCGGATGCCGGTGCATATCCACACGGCGATCCTCGATGTCGCCGTGATCACCGGCGGGCTGGTGATGATCTCGGCGGCGGCAAGGTCGCTGATAGCATAGATGACTCCGGTCCGATTGGCGTTCGCGATGTCCTTTCAAGGACGGACATTCCGTCCCGATGCTTGCACGCCACCAAATGCTAGCCGAAACGGCGGATCCTGACTGCCGAGGGTTGAAAAGATTTCCGCCGATGACGGCCGTGGGCCGGTGGGCCAAGCAGGACGCTTTCTTACAACTGCAATCGGGCATGTCAGGACTGAAATGCTTCAGTAGCACCGTCGAGGCAGGTTTGAGACTTCATATCAACGGAAGCGGGCGCAGGCATGCGCACGCATCGTGGTCTCGACATGCACGGAGGAAGGTGAGGCATGGGACGATCCAACACAGAGTGCCAATGGCCTGAAAAAAAGTCGCGCAATCGGTCCAGGATTCAGATTGCCTTCCGTGAGATCAGTGCCGTTCTTGTTCTCTTTCCTGCTCTCCTGGGTCTTTCTCTCCCTTCCAGTGCATGGGCGCAGACCGGGACTGACGCGAAGCCGGACCGCATCAAGGCGAATATCTCGAGAGTCGACAGCGCCTTCATTGAAGCCAATACGAAGAGATCCAGGGATTGGCCGACCGTCGGCCTCGACTACGCCGAAACGCGGTTCAGCAAGCTCAATCAGATCAACACTGACAACGTCAGGGATATCGGGCTCGTCTGGAGTTACAATCTGGAATCATCGCGCGGGATCGAGGCAACGCCTCTCGTCGTCGACGGCATCATGTATCAGTCGGCACCCTGGAACGTGGTCCATGCTATTGACGCGCGGACCGGGACAAAAATCTGGTCGTTCGATCCGGGTGTTGACCGGTCGAAGACCTATCGCGGCTGCTGCGATGCCGTCAGTCGTGGCCTCGCGCTCTACAAGGGCAAGGTCTTCGAAGCCGCCTATGACGGGCGCCTGATCGCGCTCGATGCCGCGACCGGAGCCAAGCTCTGGGAAACGGACACGCTGATCGATCACGAGCATTCCTACACGATCACCGGCGCGCCGCGCGTCTTCAACGGCAAGGTCGTGATCGGCCAGAGCGGTGCCGAATATGGTGTGCGCGGCTACGTCACGGCCTACGACAGCGAGACCGGTCATCAGCTCTGGCGCTGGTTCACCGTGCCCGGCGATCCATCGAAGCCATTTGAAGACGCCTCGATGGAAGCCGCGGCGAAGACCTGGGATCCCTCAGGGAAGTATTGGATCAACGGCGGCGGTGGCGCGCCATGGGACTCGATCACGTTCGATCCCGATCTGAACATGGTCTATGTCGGCACTGGCAACGGCGGCCCTTGGAATCGCAAGCTTCGCAGTCCGTCGGGTGGCGACAATCTCTATCTGGGCTCGATCGTCGCGCTCAACGCCGACACGGGCCGGTATATCTGGCACTATCAGGAGACGCCCGGCG
Organism: Bradyrhizobium sp. P3_C3; assembly: GCF_056402655.1. Taxonomy (NCBI): domain Bacteria; kingdom Pseudomonadati; phylum Pseudomonadota; class Alphaproteobacteria; order Hyphomicrobiales; family Nitrobacteraceae; genus Bradyrhizobium; species Bradyrhizobium sp. P3_C3. The sequence goes on from NZ_JBFUGY010000046.1 coordinate 29,639, forward strand.
ACAATTGGGACTATACATCGACCCAGCCGATGATCCTGGCCGACATCAAGATCGACGATGTGCCGCGCAAGGTGATCCTGCACGCGCCGAAAAACGGCTTCTTCTTCGTCATCGATCGCACCAACGGCAAGTTCATCTCGGCGAAGAATTTTGTCGATGTGAATTGGGCGACGGGATACGACGCCAACGGACGGCCGATTGAGCTGCCGGCGGCGCGCGACGCAGATCAATACGAGTCGATTCCGGGACCGGACGGGGCTCACAATTGGCAGCCGATGTCGTTCAATCCGCTGACCGGCCTCGTCTACCTTCCGGCGCAGCACATCCCGGTCAATCTGTCGCCGGAAAAGTCGTTCGCGCAGAATGCTGCTGCGCCGGGCAAGCTCGGCGGCTTGCTGGGCGGGAATATCGGTTTCGTTTTCAACCCTCCGAAGTCGGCCCCATTCGGACGTCTGCTCGCCTGGGATCCGGTGCATCAAAAGGAAGTCTGGCGCGTCGAGCACGTGTCGCCGTGGAACGGCGGGACGCTGACCACCGCCGGCAACCTGGTTTTCCAGGGGACGGCGGATGGCCGCTTCGTCGCTTATGATGCAGCAAACGGAACCAAGCTGTGGGAAATGCCGACCGGCACCGGCGCGGTGGCGGCCGCCGCAACCTACATGGTCGACGACAGGCAATACATCTCGATTGCGGTCGGCTGGGGCGGCTCCTACGGCCTGACGCACCGCGCGACCGAGTACCAGAACCCGGGAACGATCTACACCTACGCACTCGGCGGCACGGCGAAGCTGCCGGCGTTCGTCAAATATCAAACCGAAGGTCTGCTGCAGGGCGTGAAGTATGATCCGAAGGACATCAGGGAAGGCGGCGAGATCTATGTCGCGGCAGCCTGCGTCGCCTGCCACGGCGTGCCTGGCGTCGGCCGCGGCGGCAACATCATCAATCTCGGCTACGCCAGCGCCGAAGAGATCACCAATCTGAGGCATATCCTCTTCCACGGTCCATTCCGCGACCAGGGCATGCCGGATTTCAGCGGCAAGTTGACGGAAGGGGACGTCGGGAAACTTCAGGCCTTCATACAGGGAACTGTTGATGCCATCAGACCGAAGAGCAGGTGATGAGCCAGCAGGCGCTGCGGCAGCGAGCGGCCCGTTCGACCGTGGCCGCCCGTCACGCGCCTTTGTCGATCTTCACCCAGAGCGCACTCCCCAGCGTCGATGAGTTCCTGGCCGCGTAGGCCCATGCCGGCAAGCGCAATGGTGCAAGCGCAAGTGCGATCACGGCCTGCCCAATCCGCTGCGCTTTGCTTCGCGGCAGGCCGCGCACGAATTCACTGACGCTGCCCGGTTTCTCCGCCCTGCGCAAAAAGCTGTCCACGATGTCTTCCCTGAGGAACTTCAGGAGATCGAATGGCTCCCGCTCGCAAATGCTCAATTGCAGGCCGTGTCGTCGACATACCGCATCAAACGCGTCCTTCGTCCAGCGGCCAATGTGGTTCGGCGGCATGTCGATGAGCGATCCGTGGCCCTCCATGTAGTGCGTTCGGATATCATTCGGCACGGCGATGAAGACAGAGCCTTGCGCCTTGAGAAGGTATTTCAATCGCGCGAAGACGTCATCCACCCGGTCCATGTGCTCGAACACCTGAAACATGAAGATGATGTCGAAGGCCTCCTTCATCGGAGTGAAGCCATCCTCCCGAAGGTCGACCGAAAAGGTCTTGTAGCCTTTCGAACGCAATGCCTGTTGCGCTGCTTCGTTGTAATCGACCGCGTAAATATCGGACGCGCGAAAGAGTTTGTCCTTGATGTGATCGAGAAAATAGCCAAACCCGGCCCCGACATCGATCGCCGTTTTTCCGGCAGTGCCGAGGCCGCTCAGCTCCTCGATCGTCCTCTCATACTCCCATTTCATGGTTGGATAGGAAGGGTGGGGCGCGGCCAGGTTATAGAACTCGGCGCCGCCCGCGACGAACGGATCTGCAAATCCAAATCCGCAATCCGCGCATTTGCGGATATCGCAGGTGTCGCGGCCCCAGAGCAGCGACAGGTGGCTTATTAACTTTCGAGAGCGATCCGGATACTGGCGCGGACTGACGAAGGATCGAGAGGCCTGATCTGCGGTCACTTCAAACAGTTTGGCAGTTGATCCACTGCCGCATGCTGGACAAGTGCTCATCTCTCCTGACCTCATTCAGGTCTTTCGGTGGAAAGTGGTTGCGACCAATTGTCTCGTCATCATTCAAATGAAGGTTGGCGGAGCGCGAGGTCCGGGGCAGTGGACAGGACAGGGGAGGCAGGCCGCTCGCGGCGCGAAGGCGCCTTTGGCTGCGCCGATTTCCTACTGCCAGAATCTGTCACTGGCCTGCGCTAGGTCTTCTTTCAGGGCATTTTTACTGAAAGGAAGACGATGAAAACCCAGAGCAACGGCCAGGCGCTGCAGATCGCCAGGACCTACATCGAGGCCATCGCCAGCAGGAGCGTGGATACGATTACTTCCGTGTCGGCGGACGACGTTGTTTGCACGTCGCCACGCGGGCGGATCGCCGGCATGCAGAAGTTTCGCGAATTCCACGAGGGTTTCGCCCGCATGATCAAGAAGGTCACGGTTCTCGCCGTCTACGGCGACGATGATCAGGCTGTCGTCGTTTACAGCGCGGACACCCATCCGGTTGCCAACGCCGTCGTCGCGGAACTCCTCAAGGTGAAGAACGGCAAGATCGCGTCGACCGAAGTGATCTACGACGCGACTCCGTTCGCCGCCTACACGGCGACCGTCCAACCGCACTAAGGCACGATCGACCATGAAACGGATTCAATATGACAGCTACGGCGGCCCTGAAACGATGAAGCTCGAAGCCTTCGAGCTGAAGGCTCCGGGGACCGGCGAAGTCGCGGTCAAGGTCGAGTTCGCTGCCATCAATCCCATCGATTGGAAGGTGCGCAATGGCTATCTCAAAATGGTGACGGGGAAGAAATTTCCGCGTGCCATGGGCAGCGATTTTTCCGGCATCGTGACCGCTGTCGGCGCTGGTGTCACGCGCTTCAAGATTGGCGATCCCGTATTCGGCATGGCGCAGATAAAGCATGGCGGCGCGCTTGGGGAAGCCGTCATCGCTCCCCAAACCTTCGTCGCCAGGAGGCCGGATTCAGTCTCGTTCGAGGACGCGGCTTGCCTGGCTACGCCGGGGGTCACCGCATGGAACGGCCTCGTGGACAAGGCTGCCCTCCGTGCGATCTTCAACCGGAAACTCAAGCCGATCGTCTGCACCGCGCGGGCTGATATCCTTGACGGCCTTGCCGTCGCTTCGGCGAATGGAAAGCTGCGCTTGCCAGTTGCTGAGACCGTGCGTCTGAACGATGCGATCCCGCTCATCGCGGCGCTTGAAGCCGGGCACAAGCTCGCCGGAAAGGCTCTGGTAGCGATGTAAATGCCGTCTGGGCCAGTAAAGCCCCGCCGCCCGTGGCCCGCGATGCCTACTGCCATTTTTTGGCAGGATTCGTGCTAGACTTGGTCTATGTCGAAGAGCCAACGATTATTCGACCTCATGCAGATCTTGCGGCGACACCGCACCCCGGTGTCGGGCAACGACCTTGCGGCTGAGGCGGGTGTGTCGTTGCGAACAATTTATCGCGACATCGCCGACTTGCAGGGCTTGGGCGCCCAAATCGACGGTGAGCCTGGCTTTGGCTATGTCTTGCAACCCGGCTTCCTCCTTCCTCCCCTGATGTTCTCGGAACAGGAAATCCAAGCCTTGGCGCTGGGCGCCCAATGGGTAGCTCGCCAGACCGATGACGAGTTCGCGCTGGCGGCGCGTGACGCGCTCGCTAAAATTGGCGCGGTCCTTCCCTCGGAGCTGCAACACAAGCTGGACGACAGTGCCTTTCACGTAGGGCGCAGGCCTAAGCAGCCCGAAGCCGTCGACCTTCGCGTCGTGCGGCAAGCCATGCGCGACCAACACAAGCTTTCCATTGTGTATCGCGTCCCGCAAGGCGCGAAGACCACGCGGATCATCTGGCCAATTGGCGTCGGCTTTTTCGATTCCCGGCGCATCATTGCCGGCTGGTGCGAAATCAGGAAAGACTTCCGCTCATTCCGGGCGGATCGGATAGAAAAGATCAAGCTCAGGACGGAACGCTATCCCGGTCGCCGGCGCGATCTCGTCAAGCAATGGCGGGCTCAAGTCGACGCGGAACGTCGCAAGACTCTCGGCTGATCTCACCACCGGGTCCGACGCCGATGCTGGCGAGCTATCACCTGCTGGTGCGCTTCACCATCGCCGGCGTAAGGGCCGCCTGACGCCTTCCGGGGTTAGAGCGGGCGCCGAAAATTACCGCGCCCGCTAGGCTCGAACCTTAGTTCGTGACGAGCGCCGCCTTGCGGACCAACACTTCGTTGCCCGCCCGGCTGATTTCAAGCGCACGTGGCTGCTGGGACGTTGAGAGAACAACGCTTTGGCCTGGCGCAAGAACAGAGACTACGCGGATTGGCGTTCCCGTCTCGCCCTGAGCAAGGGTCGTCACGACATGGAACCCATCGCGCTCAACGGTGTAGTAGGCGACGCCGGACACCCCGCCGAGATCGATGCTCTTTGCCTGAATTGGCCTGAGGCTATCTGCATGAGCGGTTCCAAAGGTGGCCAAGGCTAGTGTGGCGGCTAAAAGGCTACTGCGGATTGACATGTTGATCTCCTTTAGCTGGGCGGTGGGCCACGCCCTCCGTTCCCTTGCCACATAAGATGGGCGGCCTATGCTCATTGATCAAACAGATTGGATCGATGATGGGTATCGATGCCGTCAATCTAAGCCATCTCGACCTAAACCTACTGGTTCACCTCGATGCCTTGCTTCGCGAACGTAGCGTCACGCGAGCTGCGGGCCGCGTAGGCATTGGTCAGTCGGCGATGAGCCACAACCTCGCCCGCCTGCGTGACCTGTTCGGCGACGAGCTTCTGACGCGAGGGCCCGACGGCTTGCGCCTCACTCCTCGTGCAGTGATGCTGGTAGAGCCGGTGCGGGCTACGCTGTCTCAAATCCAAACGATTGTCTCACGCGACGACGCATTCGATCCAGCGACGGCAGAGCGGACCTTCAGGTTCGGACTCCCAGACAGCATGGAAATCCTGGTCCTTCCCGCTCTCCTCGCACGCCTGCGCGAGGTCGCGCCTGGCGTCCATCTGCGGCTCTACAACATCGACTCGTCGAGACTTCTGGATGATCTCGATGCTGACGAACTGGACCTCGCTATTGGCTATGACGTCTTTCCTCAGGGCCAGATCCACCACAAGCGGCGTCTGCTGTTCAACGAGAGCTATCTGTGCATGTTCAACGCGGAGATAACGGGCATCACCGACGCCCAAATCTCGCTCGAAGATTATGTGCGGTTACCTCATGTTCTCACGAGCCTGCGGCCGGGCCGGACTGTGCGCGGCGTGGTAGACGACGCCCTTGAGAAACTAGGATTGCGGCGGACGGTTGTCCTGACCACGCCTCGCTTCCTCACTGTCCCTGCCTTGGTGGCACGCGCACCTGTCGTCGTGACAATGCACGCGCGGCTGGCTCGGTTGTTCGCCACAGAACTCAAGCTTAGCCTGAGCCAGCCTCCGGTGGATTTGCAGGACGTAGCTGTTTCACTGCTCTGGCACGCTTCCTACGATCACGATCCATCTCATGCGTGGCTGCGTCAGATCTTGGTGGAATTGGTCTCCGAGCTTTGAGCTGGCCGCTACCCGGCGTGGAGCGGTGCCGACTCCACAGGCCGCATGTCGCCTTTTAGCCCATTAGCAGACGTTCCAGCGCTCTGGGTCGATGCCGGCTTGTGACCCGAAGCAGAAATCGCCGTTGAAACCGATCATTGCCCGCAATCCGTCGGCACCTCACGCTCATGTGTCCCCGGCGAAGCCGTCACTTCTATTGAATTACGATCGTAATTTAATATTGTGATCGTAATGGCATCGAGCTGAGCCGCTGTTCGGCGGCGGCCGGGTGCCGCCAAACAGCTCCAAGCGAGGATTTCATGGACGACACGACCAAGGCCTCACGCCACGTCGCATCGCGACAAACCACAGATGTCGACTCGCTTGGGCTCGCAACCGCTGCAGCAGCGGTTCGCAACGGCGACATTACCTCGGAGGCCTACACCGCGGCGCTTTTACAGCGCGCCCGAGCGCTTTCCGAGCTGAACGCCTTCATCACCATCGACGAGGCCGGGGTGCTGGCGGCCGCGAGGGCCGCAGACAAATCGCGTGCGGCCGGATCGGCGGCCCCGCTCCTTGGCGTGCCGCTTGGGGTGAAGGACAGTTATTTGACGAAAGGGTTACCTACCAGCCTGGGCGTCGAAGGTCTCGCTCACTTCGTGCCGCGCGAAGATGCCGACGCTGTCCGGGCCATTAAGGGTGCGGGCGCTTTGGTCTTCGGCAAGAACAACCTCGTCGAGATGTCATACGGCTTGACCGGTCACAACGCACGTTACGGCCAGGTGAAGAATCCGCACGCACGAGATCGCGTGTCGGGCGGCTCCTCGAGCGGCTCCGCCGCATCCGTGGCCGCCGGCATCGTTCCCGCGTCCTTGGGCGGTGACACCGTTGGGTCCATCCGGGTCCCCGCATCGTTCTGTGGGGTCGTGGGATTTAAGCCAACCACCGGGCGTTGGCCGCGCTACGGCGTTGCGCCGATCTCCCATACGCTCGACACGACGGGCGTGTTCGCGCGTAGCGTTGAGGACTGCATTCTGGTGGATCAGGTCGTGACCGGTGAACAGGCTGCCGAGTCCTCCGACGGCGGCTACGGCCTGAAGGGTGCCCGGCTGGCCTTCGCGCCGCGACAGTTCCTGGATCTGGTGGACTCGGAAGTCGAGACCCGCTTCCGCGAGGTGGTTCGGCGCTTGCAGGACGCCGGCGCCGAGATCGTTGAAGTAGATCTTGGCGACGATTTCAATTCCCTCGTCCAAACCGCAACATGGGGCATCTTCGCTCATGAGACGATGGGCGAAATTTCAGAGTTTCTTCGCCGCCATGACATTCCGACCACGTTCGAGGCCATTTACGAGGGCCTTAAGCCCCAACTTCGGCAGGCGTGGGGGCACATCGTACTGCCGAGTGGTGCAGGTGCTACCTCGGCAGAGGCCTATCAGACTGCGCTCGACGTGAGCCGGCCGGAAATCCAGCGCCGGCTCAACAGGGCGTTCGTCTCTCATGGGGCGCTGGTCATTCTGCAACCGACCACGCCCTGCACGGCGCCTTTGATCGAGGAGCAGGCGGCCGTCCATATGGCGGGGCGGGAAGTTAGCTACCTCGCTTTGGCGAACCACACCGTGTCGGCAAGCAGCGTGGGGTTGCCTGGTGTCAGCCTTCCTGTTGGCTTGTCTCGCGCTGGGCTGCCGATTGGGCTTGAGCTGGATGCCCCCTTAGGGAGCGACCGGGGACTTCTAAACCTTGCCCGCGGCATCGAAGGCATCTTGGGCGCAGAGTCGAGTGCGATCTAACGTCGTGATCGACCAGCATCCGTTTTCAGTCAGTTCGGCAGCGATAATGTCGATCCAGTGGCCCAGCAACTTGATCGCGACCTCCAGGCTTTGCTGGAAGCGGCCGCAGCGTAAGGGCCGCCGGATATTGGTGGAGAGGAGAGAACATGCGCTTCGAGAAAGGTCATAAGGCGGCGACGCGACGGCACATCATCGATGTGGCGTCGAAGTGCATGCGCCGGAACGGCATCTCCGCCGCCGGGATCGCCGGGATCATGGACGAGGCCGGCCTGACCAAAGGCGCATTCTCTCCGCACTTCGAATCCAAAGACGCGCTCGTTCGCGAGGTGCTGGCGAGCGCGCTCGACGACCAGCAACATCGCCTCGATGAGGATCAGCGGCGAGGCCTGGACCTTGAGGGCGCGATCCGGAGATACCTGAACCGCGCTCACCTCGAAGACCCGACGGGCGGATGCCCCTCGGCGGCGTTGCTCCCCGAAATCGCCCGACAGCCCCTGTCCACCAGGAAAGATTACGAGAAGGGGCTGCGAAGCTACGTTGCGACATTGGCTGCACTGCTTCCTGACGCAGATGCATCAGCGAGCCGCCGCCGCGCGACCGCCATCTTCGGCCTCATGGTGGGCACCCTTCAGTTCGCGCGGGCCGTGCCCAACGCTGCGCAGGCCGAGCAGATCCTGGAAGGCGGCGTTGAGGCCGCCTTGCACTTGGCACGAGCTCCCTCTCCCTAGATTAGGAAGCCGGGAGAGGCAGTCGCTCGAGGTCCGCTTCACCAACCAGAGCAGACACCGCGTCGCATTGTCCGCCCCGAGCAGCGAAGGGCGTCGCCGGCTCCGAGCGCAACGATTGGGCGATCTGATTCGCGCGTTCAATCGCGCTTTGATGCTGCGTTGGTTTTGCTTCATGATGATTGGCAGGCCGCCAGTGCGGCTCAATAAGGGGGGTGTTGAAATGAGGAAGTTTTCGCTTGTATTGCTGTCGACAGTCGCTCTCGGCCCGATCACAGCCCAGGCTGCGGATCTGGCGCCGGTCCGTATGTCGTCGAAGGCTCCCGCTCAGGTGGGCAACTGGACGGGATTCTATATCGGCGGCAACGTTGGTTATGGCTGGGGCAGCTACGATGCGTCGAACGCCACTGGGACAATCGTGAACTCGAATGGCGGTTCGGGCATCTATGCCTTCAACCCCGTATCCGGAAACGGCAATGGCGTCACCGCCGGTATCCAGGCCGGCTACAATTGGCAGATCGAGCAGACGGTGCTCGGCATCGAGGCTGATTGGCAGTATCTCAATTCAAAGGCCGGCACCGGCAACTCGGCTATTGCTGTTCCCGTCTTCATCGGCGGCAATTTCAGCGGCAGCACTTCCGTCAGCACCGATTGGTATGCGACCTTCCGTGGCCGAGTGGGTTATGCGTTTGGGCCGGCGTTGCTCTACGCGACCGGCGGTATTGCGTTGGCCGATACCAAGGTCAGTGCGAACGCTACGGGCAGTATCGTCACTGCCCTCTTCCCGCCAACCCTGGGACCGCTGGGCTCCATGAGCGCTTCTGACAGCGCCGTCCTGATCGGCTACGCGGTTGGTGGCGGTTTCGAATATGCTCTGGGGGCAGGGTGGTCGGTCAAGGGCGAGTATCTGCACATGGGTTTCGGCACGAAAGGCTACAACTTGACCGGCTCGCTTCAATCGCCGGCCGGGTTGACGGGCGTCATCGCGACTCACGTCGATATCAAGCCGAGCTTCGACATCGCCCGCGTTGGTGTGAACTATCGCTTCTGATCAGCGGATCTGAAGACGTGAAGAAAGGGAGACTTCAGGTCTCCCTTTCTCGCAATCGCAGGCCGCTTAGGCGTGCCTACTCGTCATCCTCGTCTTCGTCCTCATCCTCGTCGTGATCTTCCACTTCCAGGCGGTCGAGCGCGGCCAGCGGCAGTGTCTCGCGGAACAGATCGCCTTCCGAGCCCATCCAGAGGCAGAGGATGTCGTCGCCTTTCACCTCTGCGACGGTCAGCGGCTGGCCGCCGGATTTCAGCATCACGACGTCGCCGGTTTTCAGTTCCATGGATGGTCCTTTCGGGGTTGATCGACGAGAGGGGAGGCTAGCAAGCCGTCATGACAGGCCGATCACGGGCTATGGGACCCGTGAATTTGCTGCGGCTTGCACAGACTGCCGAAACGTCGATGGCAGAGGTTCGAGTGGGGGATCGCTCGAGGTCACCAGGGGCTATTCCGTCCCAGGCGCGGCGATGATGGCATCATGCGCCTGTTTTGCCCGACGCGTCAAATGATTTCGTAAAATCAGCAATGAATTGCGCTTGCGGCAAGCTGTTGAAATTGCAGCAGCCGGCTACTGTGCATGGGGTTGTTTTCGATGTTTTGTTTTCGCCTGGGTTACGGCTGGTCCGGCACGAGTTCGGTCAGCGAGCGGATGATGCGGTCGGGCTTGACGGCCGAGCCTTCGGGCAGGCCGTCGCCATGCACGTCGATCCAGATCGAGTAGATGCCGAGGCGCTGCGGCGTCACGACTTCCCATTCCAGATTGTCGCCGATCATCCAGGTGTCTTTCGCGGTGACGCCGAGCGCCTCCATCGCGTGCAGATAGGCGCGCTCCTCGGGCTTGCCGAAACCGTGCTCGCCCTCGATCTGGATGTGATCGAAGCGATGCGTGAGCTCGAAGCGCTCGACCTTGGCGCGCTGCATGTCGGCGGCGCCGTTGGTGACCAGCGCGAGTTTGACGCCGCGTGCCTTGAACGCATCGATCGCATCATGCGCACCGGGGAACACGAAGATCGCTTCTTCGCGATAGGTCGTGAAGCGGTTGGCGAGGCGATCGGCGAGATCGTCGGAGAGGGCGCGGTGGCCGTCGGCGGCGAGCGCGGCGAAGCCGCCCCGCACCGTGAGCCGCCGTGCCTCGCCAAGCTTCATCCGCCACGCGGCTTCCGCATTCGCCCAGAAGTTTCGTGCGAAGGCCAAAACTGCGGTCGCGACCTGCTGCGGCGGCAGCGGCGCGAGCTCGTCGGCAAATTCTTCTGCGATCGTATTCCAGGCGATCTCGGGCCGGCCGTAGGCCGACAGGATGGTGTCGTCCATGTCGATCAGCATGGCGCGCGGCAGCGGAGGCATCGCGGTGCTCATGGCCATTTCACCTCCGGCGGCAGCGACGACAGGATGGAGTCCACGTTGCCGCCGGTCTTGAGCCCGAAGATGGTGCCGCGGTCGTAGAGCAGGTTGAATTCGACATAGCGACCGCGCCGGATCAATTGCTCCTCGCGATCCTCCGCGGTCCATGCGCTCGCGAAATTGCGCCTGACGATGTCGGGGTAGATCTTCTGGAAGGCGCGGCCGACATCCTGGGTAAAGGCGAGGTCGGCGTCCCAGTCGCCGCTGTCGTGCCAGTCGTAGAAGATGCCGCCGATGCCGCGCGCCTCTTTGCGGTGCGGCAGGTAGAAATACTCGTCGCACCATTTCTTGTACTTGTCGTAGTCGGCAACGCCGTTCGGGCCCGTGCAGGCCTCCTTCATCGCGGCGTGGAAGGCGAGCGTGTCGGGATCGTCCTGCGTGCGCCGGCGGTCGAGCACCGGCGTGAGATCGGCGCCGCCGCCGAACCAGGCTTTTGTGGTGACGACGAAGCGGGTGTTCATGTGCACGGCGGGCACGTGCGGATTGCGCAGATGCGCGATCAGCGAGATGCCGGAGGCCCAGAACTTGGGGTCGTCCGCCGCGCCCGGGATCTGGGCGCGAAACTCGGGCGCGAATTCGCCGTGCACGGTCGAGCAATGCACGCCGACCTTCTCGAACAGGCGGCCGGACATCATCGACATCACGCCGCCGCCACCGGGCGCGCCGGTATGATCGGTGCGCTGCCAGGGCGTGCGTTTGAAGCGCCCGGCCTCGCCCGGATAAAGGCTTTGGGGGGCGTCATCCTCCAGCCGCTCGAAGCTCGTGCAGATGTCGTCGCGCAAAGCTTCGAACCAGGCGCGGGCACGCGTCTTGCGGTCTTCGATCGTTGAGGCGTCCATATCCAATTCCAAAAACCGATCTCGTAGGGTGGGCAAAGGCGCTCTTGCGCCGTGCCCACCATCTTCACTGTCGTCCTGATTGGTGGGCGCGCTGCGCTTTGCCCACCCTACGAATTTCACCCCTGCGGACCGTAATAGGTGCAGCTCTCGTTGCAACTGTCGCGGTGGATGCTGACGCGGGTGAGCTTGCCGATATGCTGGAGCCGCTCCCAGACGAAGCGCGAGAGGTTTTCCAGCGTCGGTGTGCCCAGCGCCTCGATCTTGTTGAGGTATTTGTGGTCCAGCGTGAGCCGTACGTCCTCGATCGCGCGCTGGACGAGGCCGAGATCGACCACCATGCCGGTCGCAGGGTCCGGAGTGCCGCGCAACGTCACCTCGGCGCGGAAGGAGTGGCCGTGAATCTCCTCGCTCGCGGCGCCAAAGGTCGTTCCCGACAATGAGTGCGCCGCCTCGAAGCGGAACGATTTCGTCAATTCCCACATCTGTTCGAAAACCAATCCTATCTGATGCCGAGCGATTTATGCGTCTGCACGCTCAGCCGCCATTGCGGATGGCGCAGGCAATAGTCGATCGCTCGCACGGTGTTTTGGGCAACCTCGGGTCCGTCCATCGGCTGCAGCGAGAAGCGCTCGAAGGCGAGGCTCTCGAAGGTCTCGGGTGCGGCGAGGGCCTGTGGATAGACCAGCTTCAGCTCGTGGCCGCGGCGCTGGACGAGCTCGCTGCCGCCCTTGGGGCTGACGCAGATCCAGTCGAGCCCCTCAGGCGCTGCAATCGTGCCGTTGGTCTCGACACCGATCTCGAAGCCGCGGGCGTGGAGGGCGTCGATCAGGGCGGCATCGACCTGGAGCAGCGGCTCGCCGCCGGTGAGCACCACGTAACGGTTGTTGTCAGCGGCAGCCGTCCATTGCGCGGCGATGGTGTCGGCGAGTTCCGCGGCCGAGGCATAGCGGCCGCCGAGCGTGCCGTCGGTGCCGACGAAATCGGTGTCGCAGAATTTGCAGGTCGCGGCCTCGCGGTTAGCCTCGCGGCCGCTCCAGAGGTTGCAGCCGGCAAAGCGGCAGAACACGGACGCGCGCCCGGCATGGGCGCCTTCGCCTTGCAGGGTCAGGAAGATTTCCTTGACCGCGTAACTCAATGGTCTCTCCTCAACATCTCAAACTTGCGGGTTCCGGAGCTGCCGCAGCGCCTCGCCTGCGGCCATCGCCGCGGTCATGGCGACATTGAGCGACCGCAGCCCCGCCGTGATCGGGATTACCAGCCGCGCATCCGCAGCCTCGACCACCGCGTCGGTGACGCCGGCGCTCTCGCGCCCGAATAGCAGGATGTCCGCCGTCTGGTAATGAAAATCGCGGTAATCGGTGGCGGCCTTGGTGGTGAACAGCAGCAGGCGGTAGCCCTGTGTCGCACGCCAGTCCTCGAATTTCGACCAAGAGTCGTGGCGGGTCACGCTGACATGATCGAGGTAGTCCATTCCCGCCCGGCGGAACAAGCGGTCGGAGAACGGGAAGCCCGCCGGCTCGATGATGTGGGCGGCCATGCCCAGGCAGGCACAGAGCCTGAGAATCGTGCCGGTGTTCTGGGCGATGTCGGGTTGGAAAAGCGCGATCTGCATGGGCTGTATCGGGGTCGGTGCGGGCCGGAAATGTCTCAATAAAACATCGCTGGCTGCGGAATTCGTGCATTGCACGCCCCCACGCCGTTAGCGGGCTTGCGCTCGCCCGGCAAGGGTGCCAATAGAACGATTCTGGACTGCTGTTTTCGCCCTGTTTCGGTGGGGACAAGTGAAGTTCTGCCGCCGCGGGGGGCCGCGGGCGCCGGCACACTGTTTTGGGGACCTTGGGGGCTCCCGGAACGGTTCCGTCGGCAGCATAAGAAGAAAGGGTTGGAATCGTGACGACAGCGTCTTCGGCGGACCATCCGACACGCCGTGATTTCTTATTCGTTGCAACGGGGGCAGCTGCAGCAGTAGGGGGCGCAGCTGCGCTCTGGCCCTTCATCTCTCAAATGAATCCTGATGCGTCGACCATCGCCGCCGGTGCGCCGATCGAGGTCGATCTCAGCCCGGTCGCCGAGGGGCAGGACATCAAGGTGTTCTGGCGCGGCAAGCCGATCTACGTCAGCCACCGCACCAAGAAGCAGATCGACGAGGCGCGCGCCGTCAACGTGGCGAGCCTGCCCGATCCGCAGTCCGACGAGGCCCGGGTCAAGCCGGGCCACGAGCAGTGGCTGGTCGTGATCGGCATCTGCACCCATCTCGGCTGCATCCCGATCGCTCATGAGGGCAATTACGACGGGTTCTTCTGCCCCTGCCATGGTTCGCAGTACGATTCGTCCGGCCGCATCCGCCAGGGGCCCGCGCCCGCGAACCTGCCGGTGCCGCCGTACCAGTTCGTTTCCGACACCAAAATCCAGATCGGCTGAGCTTCGGGCCTTCGCCCGATGCTTCGCGCCGTCTCGTCGTTATATTTCCTCAGGATCGCATCATGAGCGGACCATCCGACTACCAGCCGAGCAATCCGGCCCTGCAATGGATCGAGCGACGTCTGCCGATCATCGGTCTCGTCCATTCCTCCTTCGTCGTCTATCCCACCCCGCGCAACCTGAACTACTGGTGGACCTTCGGCGCCATCCTCTCCTTCATGCTGGGGATGCAGATCCTGACGGGCGTGGTCCTGGCGATGCACTACACGCCGCACGCCGATCTCGCCTTCAAGTCGGTCGAGCTGATCGTCCGTGACGTCAATTACGGCTGGCTGCTGCGCAACATGCATGCCTGCGGCGCGTCGATGTTCTTCTTCGCGGTCTACGTCCACATGCTGCGCGGTCTCTATTACGGCTCCTACAAGGAGCCGCGCGAGGTGTTGTGGATCCTCGGCGTCATCATCTACCTCCTGATGATGGCGACGGGCTTCATGGGCTACGTGCTGCCGTGGGGCCAGATGAGCTTCTGGGGCGCCACCGTCATCACCAATCTGTTCTCCGCCATTCCCTATGTCGGCGAGAGCATCGTGACGCTGTTGTGGGGCGGTTATTCGGTTGGCAACCCGACGCTGAACCGCTTCTTCTCGCTGCACTATCTGCTGCCGTTCCTGATTGCTGGCGTCGTCGTGCTCCACGTCTGGGCGCTGCATGTCGCCGGCCAGAACAATCCTGACGGCGTCGAGCCGAAGACGGAAAAGGACACGGTGCCGTTCACGCCGCACGCGACCATCAAGGACGGGTTCGGAGTCGCCTGCTTCCTGCTGCTCTACGCCTGGTTCATCTTCTACATGCCGAACTATCTCGGCGACGCCGACAACTACATCCCGGCGAACCCGGGCGTGACGCCGCCGCACATCGTGCCGGAATGGTATTACCTGCCGTTCTACGCGATCCTGCGTTCGATCCCGAACAAGCTCGCGGGCGTGATCGGGATGTTCTCGGCGATCATCATCCTGTGCTTCCTGCCCTGGCTCGATGCCGCCAAGACCAGGTCGTCGAAGTACCGGCCGCTGGCCAAGCAATTCTTCTGGATCTTCGTCGCGGTCTGCATCCTGCTCGGCTATCTCGGCGCGCAACCGCCGGAAGGCATCTACGTGATCGCCGGCCGGGTCCTGACGGTCTGCTACTTCGCCTATTTCCTGATCGTGCTGCCGCTGCTCTCGCGCATCGAGACGCCGCGGCCGGTGCCGAACTCGATCTCGGAGGCGATCCTGGCCAAGGGCGGCAAGGCGGTGGCTTCGGTCGCCATCGCGCTCGTTGCCGCCGGCGCGCTGTTCCTCGGCAGCCTTCAGGACGCTCGCGCCTCCGAAGGCAGCGACAGGCCGCCGGGCAACAAATGGTCGTTCTCCGGCCCTTTCGGTAAGTACGACCGCGGCGCGCTCCAGCGCGGCCTGCAGGTCTACAAGGAGGTCTGCTCGAGCTGCCATGGCCTGTCCTACATCGCCTTCCGCAACCTCGCGGAAGCCGGCGGCCCCGGCTATTCGGTGGCGCAGGCAGCGGCGTTTGCGTCCGACTACAAGGTCAAGGACGGCCCGAACGATGCGGGTGACATGTTCGAGCGCCCGGGCCGGCCGGCGGACTATTTCCCCTCGCCATTCCCGAACGAGCAGGCGGCCCGTGCGGCGAACGGCGGTGCGGCGCCGCCCGATTTGTCGCTGATCACCAAGGCGCGCTCCTACGGCCGCGGCTTCCCTTGGTTCATCTTCGACTTCTTCACCCAGTACCAGGAGCAGGGCCCGGACTATGTCGCGGCGGTGCTCCAGGGCTTTGAGGACAAGGTGCCTGAAGGCGTCACCATCCCCGAAGGCTCCTACTACAACAAGTACTTCCCGGGCCACGCCATCAAGATGCCGAAGCCGCTCAGCGACGGCCAGGTAACCTATGGCGACGGCTCGCCGACCACGGTCGCGCAATATTCCAAGGACGTCACCACGTTCCTGATGTGGACCGCCGAACCCCACATGGAAGCGCGCAAGCGCMTCGGCTTCCAGGTGTTCGTGTTCCTGATCATCTTCGCGGGCCTGATGTACTTCACGAAGAAAAAGGTCTGGGCCGACTCCCACTGAGCGGTGCAAGACGAGACATGAAGAAGCCCCCGCGAGGGGGCTTTTTTGTTGCCCGTGTCCCGGACGCGCTGCAGCGTGCAACGCTGCTGCGCACAGCCGGGACCCAGCATGCTTGTGGCTCGGCCCCGGATCAGCAACGCACCACGCGCGAAGGGCGGCGCGCTGCATTGCATCCGGGCGCGATTGCCTATCGCCCTCACACCCGCCAAAATACCTTCAACCGCTCCCCCAGAAACTCATCGGAGGACACCATGGGAACCGCCATCACCTTCAAGCGCCCTGACGGCAAGGACACCTCGGGCTATCTCGCCAACGCCGCGCGCGGCAATGCGCCGGGCGTGGTGGTGATCCAGGAATGGTGGGGCCTGTCGGATCAGATCAAGGGCCTGTGCGACCGCTTTGCGCTCGCCGGCTTTGATGCGCTGGCGCCCGATCTCTACAAGGGCAAGGTGGTGCCGTATCACGACACGGACGCCGCCGGCAAAGAGATGAACTCGCTCGATTTCATGGACGCCACCACGCAGACCGTGCGCGGCGCCACGCAATATTTGTCGCGCAACGGCGCCAAGGTCGGGCTGACAGGCTTCTGCCTCGGCGGCGCCGTCACGATCATCGGTGCGACCAAGATTCCGGAGCTTGCGGCCGGCGTCGTGTTCTATGGCATCCCGCCCGAGCAGGCGGCCAAGCCCGCCGACGTCAAGATCCCGCTCCAGGCCCATTTCGCCAACAAGGACGACTGGTGCACGCCGCAACTGGTCGATGCCTTTGAAAACGGCATGAAGGCCGCCGGCAAGTCGCTTGAGCTGTTCCGCTATGATGCCGAGCACGCTTTCGTCAACGAGCAGCGCCAGGCCGTGCACGACCGCGAAGCCGCCGAGCTCGCCTGGGGCAGGGCGACGGAGTTTTTCAGGAAGCATCTCGGCTGATCGCCTGGAGCCCGGACGGCATCGGGCCCGCCCTTGACGCCGTCCCCGAGCCATGGTGAGTATCCGCCCCATGAGCACCGCCGTCCGCCCAGCCCGTCTTTGGTGGCGCACCTCCTAAAGAGGTGGCCGGTGCGATTTCATTTCTCAAAATCGTCGAAGGTCGCCACGCAGTGCGGCGGCCTGATCGTTTGTCCTGTGTGGCGTTTCCTCGGCAAGTTTCGTAAGAGGACGACATGAACAGGACAATCTTTGCCCTCCCGGCCCGAAGTGACTACGTGACCCGCGGCGGTCTCGCGATCGCGCGTGTGGCGGAGCAGTTCACCGGCGGCGCCAACAGGCTCGACGATCTCATCAACCTGCTCGACCGCCGCCGCGGTGTGGTGCTGTCCTCGGGCACGACCGTGCCCGGCCGCTACGAGAGCTTTGACCTCGGCTTCTCCGATCCGCCGCTCAAGCTCGAGACCACTGGCGTCAATTTCAAGCTGGAAGCGCTCAATGAACGCGGCCAGGTGCTGATCGCCTTCCTCGCAGACGTGCTGCGCGAGCCCTGCGTCGTGATCTCCGAGAAGAGCGCCACACGGCTTGCCGGCCACATCATCCGCGGCGATGCGCCGGTCGAGGAAGACCAGCGCACGCGGCGCGCCAGCGTGATGTCGCTGGTGCGCGATCTCGTCGCCGCCTTCTCCGCCAACGATGACGGGCTGCTCGGCCTGTTCGGCGCCTTCGCCTACGACCTCGTGTTCCAGATCGAGGACCTCGTGCAGAAGCGCGCACGCGAGCAGGACCAGCGCGACATCGTGCTCTACGTCCCCGATCGCCTGTTCGCCTACGACCGCGCCACCGGCCGCGGCGTTGTGCTGAGTTACGATTTTGCGTGGAAGGGCAAGTCCACCGAAGGCCTGCCGCGCGAGACCGTCGAGAGCCCGTATCTGAAGACGCCGCGCCAGGGCTTTGCCGATCACGCGCCCAGCGAATATCAGGCCACCGTCGAAACCGCACGCGCGGCGTTTGCGCGCGGTGATCTGTTCGAGGCCGTGCCCGGACAGCTGTTCGCCGAGCCCTGCGATCGCTCGCCGGCGGAAGTGTTCCAGCGCCTCTGCGTCATCAACCCGTCGCCCTACGGCGCGCTGATGAATCTCGGCGAGGGCGAGTTCCTCGTCTCCGCCTCGCCGGAAATGTTCGTGCGCTCGGACGGGCGCCGCGTCGAGACCTGCCCGATATCAGGGACGATCGCGCGCGGCACCGATGCGATCGGCGATGCCGAGCAGATCCGCCAGCTCCTGAACTCGGAGAAGGACGAGTTCGAGCTCAACATGTGCACCGACGTCGACCGCAACGACAAGGCGCGCGTCTGCGTGCCCGGCACGATCAAGGTGCTGGCGCGCCGCCAGATCGAGACCTACTCAAAACTGTTCCACACCGTCGATCACGTCGAGGGCATGCTGCGTCCCGGCTTCGACGCGCTCGATGCCTTCCTTACCCATGCCTGGGCGGTGACGGTGACTGGCGCGCCCAAACTCTGGGCGATGCAGTTCGTCGAGGATCACGAGCGTTCGCCGCGGCGCTGGTATGCCGGTGCGATTGGCGCGGTGAATTTCGACGGCAGCATCAACACCGGCCTCACCATCCGCACCATCCGCATGAAAGATGGTCTCGCCGAGGTGCGCGTCGGCGCCACCTGCCTGTTCGATTCCGATCCCGCGGCCGAAGACCGCGAGTGCCAGGTCAAGGCTGCAGCCCTGTTCCAGGCGCTGCGCGGCGATCCGCCAAAGCCGCTCTCGGCCTTCGCGCCCGATGCGACCGGCTCGGGCAAGCAGGTGCTGCTGATCGATCACGACGATAGCTTCGTGCACATGCTGGCCGATTATTTCCGCCAGGTCGGCGCCGACGTCACCGTGGTCCGCCATGTGCATGCGCTCGACATGCTCAAGCGGAAGAGGTGGGATTTGCTGGTGCTGTCACCCGGACCAGGCAGGCCCGAAGATTTCGGGATCAAGAATACCATCGATGCGGCGCTGGAGAAGAAGCTGCCGGTGTTCGGCGTCTGCCTCGGCGTGCAGGCGATCGGCGAATATTTCGGCGGGGAGCTCGGTCAACTCACGCATCCCGCGCACGGCCGGCCCTCGCGGGTGCAGGTGCGCGGCGGCCGCCTGATGCGCAATTTGCCGAACGAGATCGTCATCGGCCGCTATCACTCGCTCTATGTCGAGCGCGACAGCATGCCCGAGGTGCTTGATGTCACCGCCAGCACCGAGGACGGCGTCGCCATGGCGCTCGAGCACAAGACCCTGCCGGTTGCCGGCGTGCAGTTCCACCCGGAATCGCTGATGTCGCTCAGCGGCGAGGTGGGCCTGCGGATTGTCGAGAATGCGTTCCGGCTGGATGCGCGCGTTGATTGAGAGGCACCAATGACTTTTGACCACGATCTGAAGGCGAGCGTCCGCACCATCGTCGACTATCCCAAGCCGGGGATCATGTTCCGCGACATCACCACGCTGCTCGCCGATGCGCGCGCCTTCCGCCGCGCGGTCGACGAGCTGGTCAATCCCTGGGCCGGCAACAAGATCGACAAGGTCGCCGGCATGGAGGCGCGCGGCTTCATCATCGGCGGCGCGGTGGCGCATCAGCTCTCGGCCGGCTTCGTGCCGATCCGCAAGAAAGGCAAGCTGCCGCACACCACCGTGCGCATTGCCTACTCGCTCGAATACGGCATCGACGAGATGGAGATGCATGTCGACGCGATCCAGCCCGGCGAGCGCGTCATCCTGGTCGACGATCTCATCGCCACCGGCGGCACCGCGGAAGGCGCGGTGAAGCTCCTCCGCCAAATCGGCGCCAATGTCGTCGCCGCCTGCTTCATCGTCGACCTCCCCGATCTCGGCGGCGCCGCCAAGCTGCGCGCGATGGACGTGCCGGTGCGCACGCTGATGACGTTCGAAGGGCATTGAGCCGCGTCGGCGCCCCGGCGGTCGTCAGATCGCCTCGGCCTTCAATGCCGACCGCCAATGCAGCATGCGCTCCTTCAGGAGCGCGTTCCTGACGTAGTCCGTCTCCTCATCTTCCAGCCGCTCGCATTCGCCGAACGTCAGGCCCGCCTCGCCATGCGTGTTCCAGGCAGCCTGGAGGGTACGGCAGGTGTGGCTGCCCTGGCGGAGCGAGAACCAAATGCGGTTCTGGATGGTCTGCAGGTTCGGCGCCTGGCCGACCCAGGCCTCGCCCGATGCCGCGCAGCGGACGACGTAGATGCCCGCAATGGTCTTGCGCTCCTTGTAGGCGGCGATGGCTGCCTTCCGGTCGATGCTCACGGGGGGTGGGACCTTGCTGAGAGGGATACCGATCTCCGCCTCAATAGGCGCGGTCAGCCCCGCAGTCAATATTATCCGGGTAAAATTATCGCCTCAGGAGCTTTGCAGGATCAGGCTGAGCTCGAGCTCGCGGAAGGCGAGGTAGTTCCGCCGGGTCCACTGGTGCAGCTCGGTGGAGGCGTCCTTCTCCTGGCGCAGATAGCCGGTGAAGGAGAAGTTGAGCCGGTCGATATAGGTCTTGAGGAAGCCGGGTAGCGCGGGCAGGCGGAACAGCCGCCCGGTCGCCATCGCGGCCGGCAGCTCGCCGCGCACGATGTGCTCATTGTCCACCGTGATCAGGTTCATCCGGGGGATCTGCCCGCGCAGCATCTCGTGGGCGCGGGCCGAGACGCGATCGGTATCGGCCACGAACAGGATCATCGGCGCGACGTGGCGGCGCGCGGCCTCCTTCAACAGGCCGATCTCGTCGCTCATCTTGAAGAACTCGTCGAAGGCGTGGAAGCCGAGGTCGATCACCTTGGCCATGCCGTCATCGACGATGACGCGGTCCATCAGCTGCATCTTGCCGTAGGTGTCGATCACATCAGCCGTTTCGGTGACCTTCGGCAGATAGTCGAGCAGCGACGGCTCCTTCAGGTTGACGTCGAAGGCCGCGACGTCGCCGTTCTTGAGCAGCAAGAATTCGCTCAAAAGCCGCGCCAGCAGCGTCTTGCCGACCTGCGGGCGGGGCGAGCAGATGATGTAAAGGGGCGTCGCGGGCATCGACAGCTATATCAGGCGAACTCACCGCCCAATCCAGCCGTATCCGCCCGGGCTCTGCAACTATTTTTCGCTTTGGCGGGTGGCGGGCTTCGAACCGACGATGTCGGTCAGCCGGATCCGGTCGAATTCGCTCCAGACATTCGCCAGCCAGTGGCGGACATAGCCGCGCAGCACGAAGGAATAGTTCGCGGCTTCGTCGTTGATGCCCTTGTTGGCGACGAATTTCAGGAACGGGACGGAGGACACCTCGACCTGCTCATAGGCCATTTCGTTGAGCTTGGGGATGGTCAGCTCGGTCGCGTCCTTGATGCGGTGGAAGTAGGAATTGTAGGTCGCCTGGTCCCACTGGAAGAACTGGGTGTCGTTGATGAAGTTCTTCACCAGGAAATATTTTGCGCCGCCCATGAAGCCCGCGGTCTCGGCGATTTCGTCGAGCGACGCGATCGAGGGGCCGAGGATGTGGAACACCGCGAAGGTGATCTGGCCGGCCTTGGCGGCGTCGAGGAAGCCGATGTCGCGCAGCGAGGCCAGCGCCGGCGAGAGCAGGCCGGCGCGGACGTCGATCACGGTCACCGACGGGCTCGCCGCGTTGAGCGTGTCGAAGATCTTCATCTGGTCCGAGGTCGTCATCATGTCGACGATCTCGGTGATCTCGGGGTGGAAGCGCTTCAGGGTTCCGCGCGGCGACTCCGTGTCGAAGGCGCGCGTCGGTACGTTGTTGGCGGAAAAATAATCGAGCAAGGTGCGCGACACCGTGGTCTTGCCCACCCCGCCCTTGTCCGCGCCCACCACAACCACTGCCGGCTTTGCCATTGCTGTCCCCTAACGCGCCCTCCGATTGCGCCTTGCAATCGGTCGGGCCCCAAATCGATGTCCCAAGTCTGCTGTTGGGCGCGAACATGGCAGAAACAAGGGAGAATTCAAATCCTCGGCCTATGGTTGTGGCAATTTCCGAGGTTTTTCCCAATCGCAACGCAACCCTTCGCAAGTCGCTTAAAATCCCGCCCTTAACGACGGCCCCATGGACCCATCGGATTGCCGGCTGCAGTTCCGGAGGGGGCGGGCACGGGCGGCGGACTGGCCGAGCCGCCTGCATCGTCCCAAGGCCCCTGGCGCAACGGCGGCGGGCCGCCCTGCCGCTCCACCTGTGCCTCAGGCTCGTCCGCCTCGTCGGGCGGCGGCAGCGGGCCGGGATCATGGCCGCCGGCGAACTTGACCAGCGCGTCGACCCGGGACTGCACCGAGGGATGGGTCGCGAACAAATCGGCAAAGCCCTCGCGCGGATTGTCGACGCAGAGCTCCATCACCGCCGAGGTCGCGCCCGGCAGCTCGCCGCGGTTCTCGATCTTGCGCAGCGCCGAGATCATGGCGTCCGGATCTTTCGTCAGCTCAACGGAGCCTGCGTCGGCGAGATATTCGCGCGAACGCGACAGCGCGAGCTTCACCACCTGCGACAACAGCCACGCCACCACGATCAGCACGACCGCGATGATGATCACGATCACTGCGCCGCCGCCGGAGCTCTTGCTGTCGCTCGATGACGAGGACGATCGCGACGATGAGGACGAGCCCGACGACCACGAGCCGCCGGAGCCGGAGCTCCAGTTGAAGCTCGTGAACAGGCGGAAGAACAACTCGCCGAAGAAGCCGACCACGCCGGCGATGATGACGGCGACGACCATGAGCTGCACGTCGCCGTTCTTGATGTGGGTCAGCTCGTGGCCCAGCACCGCCTCGATCTCCTTGTCATCAAGCGCATTGAGGAGACCCGTGGTCACGGTGATCGAATATTGCCGCGGATTGAGGCCGGTCGCGAACGCGTTCAGCGCCGGGCTCTCCATGATCTTCAGCTTCGGCATGGTGATGCCGCGCGAGATGCAGAGGTTTTCGAGCAGATTGTAGAGCCGCGGCTCTTCCTGCCGGGTGACGTCGCGGCCGCCGGTCACGGCATCGATCATCGACTGGTGGAAGAAATAGGCGATGACGATCCAGACCGCCGCCGCGATCGTCGCGAACGGCGCGGCGACGATGAGGTCGTGGAAAGCGCGGCTCAGATAGTAGGCGACAGTGCCATTGCTGTTGATGACGACTTCCGCGACCAGCGCGCCGGCATAGACCAGCACGTAGACCAGCATGAACAGGCCGGCGAGCAGCAGCATCGAACGAAACTTGTTCGAGGCGATGTGCGTGTAGAGACCATACGCGGCCATGACGCGATGCCCTGCCGGCCTATCGGCTCAACTCAGAACTTCACCTGCGGAGTGGCCTCGACTTCGGTGCGGCTGGCGCCGAGATCGAAGAAGTCCTTCTTGGTGAAGCCGAACATGCCGGCGAACAGGGCGGCGGGCATCTGCTGGATGCCGGTGTTGTACTCCTGGACCGCGTTGTTGAAGAAGCGGCGGCTCGCCGCGATCTTGTTCTCGAGGTCGGAGAGCTCACTGGCGAGCTGCTGGAAGTTGGCGTTGGCCTTGAGGTCCGGATAGGCCTCCGACAGCGCGATCAGCCGGCCGAGCGCGCCGGAGAGCTGGTTCTCGGCGGCGGATACCTGTGCCGGTCCCTGCGCCGACATCGCCGAGTTGCGCGCCTTGATGACGTCGTCGAGCGTGCCACGCTCATGCGAGGCATAGCCCTTCACCGTCTCGACCAGGTTCGGGATCAGATCGTGGCGCTGCTTGAGCTGCACATCGATGTCGGCAAACGCCTGGCCGACGCGCTGGCCCAGCGCCACCAGCCGGTTGTAGGCGCTGAACGCCAGGAACACGAGGACGACGATGACGCCGAGAACGATCCAGCCGGTCGACATGGAGAACTCCTGAAGGGGGGAAGAAGGCGGGCGCAGCCTAGACCAAATTGGCGCAGGACGAGAGCCCGGCGCAGAGGAAGGTAAGACTTGGTCGAATGGGGAACCATCGGAGTTCAAGGCAAAAGCGCCCGACGAAGTTAACTTTCGGCAATGACCGCGTCGCCCCAGCGCCAGCGCCGGGCGTTTGCATAGGCCGCCTTGTCGCGTCGCGGGACCTTGGTGATGGCGAGGCCGCCCTCCATGCAGAGCTTTGCGGTGATCTCGGCCTTGCCGACATCCGGCGGCGCCAGCACGCGCGCGGCACGTGTTACGGGCGCTGTCCGGGTCAGGGCGATGTAGATGAAGCGCTCGTCCTCGAACGGCACCTCCGCGCCCTTGATCTGCCGGTGCGCTTGCGAGCGCGGCAGGCGCTGGCTGAAATGGCACCAGTCAGGTGCCGTGAGCGGGCAGGGCTTCTCGTGCGGGCAGGGCGCGGCGACGTAGGCACCTAGCGCGATCAGCTGCTGGCGCAGCGCGAGGATGCGCGCGTAGCCGGCCGGTGTGCCGGGCTCGATCACGACCAGCGCGTGGCGGGCCTTGGCCCACATCGTTTCCGCCAGCTTGCGCTGATCGGTCTCACTGAGCTCACCGATGACGTAGCTCGCGACGACGAGATCGGCTTGCGAGGCTTCCGCGAGGTTGGTGCCGGCGTCGCCCGGCAGATAGCGGCAATCGGCGAGCCGCGTGCTGTCATGCGCCAGTTCGAGCGCGAGACGGCTGAGGGTGGCGTTGGCGTCGAGCAGGGTAAAATCCTGCAGCGACGGAAAGGCCTCAGCAGCGGCCCAGCTCGCGGTGCCCGGGCCCGCGCCGACGTCGAGCAGGGTTTCCGGGGCGAGGTCCGGCGCCATCTCGGTCAGCGCATTCAGGCTGACGGCCACGGCCGCATAGGTCGCCGGCATGCGCGCCAGCGCGTAGGCGAGCGCATCGGCCTCCGACTTGATGGTGCCGGAGCTGCCGCCTGCGCGATAGGCGGTCGAGATTTTTTGCGAGCGCTGTGCGGCGTCGGTGCGGGAGAAGCCCTGGAGCTTGCCGTCGAGGGCGGCTTTCAGTTCGGCGGGGAGGGTGGGAGAGATCATTTTCTCATCGTCATGCCCCGCGTAGGCGGGGCATCCAGTATTCCGAGACGGCGCCGTGAACCGAGAGGCCGCGGCGTACTGGATCATCCGCTCCAGTGCGCAATTTGCGCACAAGGCGGATGATGACGTCAATGGGTGTGGGGCGACCGCAGCGTCACGCCACGTTCTGGTCGAGAATGTCCACCGCCTCTGACAGGCTCACCGACACCAGCTGCGAGACGCCGCGCTCGGCCATGGTGACGCCGAACAGCCGGTTCATCCGCGCCATCGTGATCGGGTTGTGCGTGATGATGATGAAGCGGGTGTCGGTCGAGCCGGTCATCTCGTGCAGCAGGTTGCAGTAGCGCTCGACGTTGTGGTCGTCGAGCGGTGCGTCGACTTCGTCCAGCACGCAGATCGGCGAGGGGTTGGTGAGGAACACCGCGAAGATCAGCGCCATCGCGGTCAGCGCCTGCTCACCGCCCGAGAGCAGCGACAGCGTCTGCGGCTTCTTGCCCGGCGGTTTTGCGATGATCTCGAGACCGGCTTCGAGCGGATCGTCGCTCTCGATCAGGTGCAGCGCGGCCTCGCCGCCGCCGAACAGCTCGACGAACAGGCGCTTGAAGTGGTTGTTGACGACCTCGAACGAGGTCAGGAGCCGCTCGCGCGCTTCCTTGTTGAGGCTCTGGATGCCCTGGCGCAGCCGCTTGATGGCTTCGACGAGGTCATCGCGCTCGGTGACGAGGCCGGTGTGCTGGGTCTCGACCTCGCGCAGCTCTTCCTCGGCGCGCAGGTTGACGGCGCCGAGGCGCTCGCGGTCGCGGCGCATCTTTTCGAGGTCTTCCTCGATGCCGTGCAGCGGCGGCAGCTCAGCGCCGGGCTCGATCTCGGCGAGGCCGGCAACGGCCTGCGGCTCGACCTCCAGCATGTCGCGGATCTCGCGCTCGATGTCCTCGAGCCGGCGCCGTGCGCCTTCCATGCGCTCCTCGGCGCGGGCGGTTGCTTCGCGGGAGCTCGACAGCGCTTCGAGTGTCAGCTTGGCGACGCGGTCGGTTTCGGCCATCGCGGTCTCAGCCGAGGCGAGCGCGTCGGCGGCCATGCGGCGGTCGTTTTCCGCGTATTCGATCTCGGTGATCAGCGCGCTGCGCTTCTCGGCGAACACGGCGGGCGCGTTTTCGAGATCGCTGCGCTCGATCGAGACCTCGGTGATGCGGGTCTGGATGGTGTCGATGTGAGAGGCCGCGCTCTCCTTGCGGTTCTGCCACTCGGTGCGCTCGGCGAGGATCGCCTGCACGCGCCGGTCGGCGAGCTCCGCCTCGCGCGCCAGTGCCTGCGCCTCGGCGCGGACCTGGGCGGCCATGCGGCGATGGCCTTCGATGTCGCTGCGGACGGCGGCGAGACGGGTCTCCGTGTCCTCGCTCGACGGCAGCTCGGTGATGCCGGCCTCGGCATATTCGTACGCGGCCTCGGCCTCGGCGCGGTCGGCGGCGAGGCGGCTATGGGCTTCCGACAGCGTCGCCTTGCGCGCGGCGCGGCGGCTGATCTCGCGTTCGGCCGTGGCATGGCGCTCACGCGCGACGTTGAGCTCGCGCTGGGCGGCGCGCCAGGCCTCGCGGCTCGCACCTTCGCTGCTGGCGGCCATCTGCAGCTCGGACTCGGCGTTCTCCAGCGCCTGACGCTTGATCTGCGCGTCGATGCGGGCCTGCTCCAGCTCGTTCTCGATGTCGACGAGGCGGGCGCGCTCGGCGAGGCGCCGTGCCGCACCGGTCGGGGCGTGGGCCGCGGCGACAAAGCCGTCCCAGCGCCAGACGTCGCCTTCGGGCGAGACCAGCCGCTGGCCGGTCTTGAGCTGCGAGACCAGCTCGGCGCCGCGCTCGCGCGGCACCACGCCGATCTGCGCCAAGCGGCGCGCCAGCTCGGCGGGCGCCTGAACGTGGCTCGCGAGCGGCACGACGCCCTCGGGCAGCTCCGGATCGCCGTCGGTGACGCCGGCATTGGTCCAGCGCATCGGCGCGGACGGATCGACCGGCGCATCGAGGTCGTCGCCGAGCGCGGCACCGATCGCCTTCTCAAAGCCCTTGTCGACGGTGATGCCGTCGATGATCGGCGGCCACAGATTCTTGGTCTCGCCGTTGACGATCTTGGAGATCGTGCGCGCTTCGGTATCGAGACGCTGCACGCGCTTGTCGGCTTCGACCAGCGGCGAGCGTGAGGATTCCAGCGTCTGGCGCGCGGCAACATGCGCAGCTTCGCTCGCCTGGGCCGCAGCTTCCGAAGCAGCAAGGGTCTGCTCCGCGTTCTCGACCGTTGCGGTCAGCTCGTCGAGATCGCCGAAGCCGCCGGTCTCGTCGGCAAGCTTCTGCTCCTCGGCCGCGACGTTCGAAATCTCCTGGTCGAGGCGGGCGAGCTTGTCGCGATGGGTGCGGACATTGGCCTCGAGCTGGTTGCGCTTGGCGGTGAGGTCGGCAAGCGCCGTGGTGAGCTCGGCGAACTGGTGCTCGGTTTCGGTCAGCACCGCCTCGGCTTCGCCGACGCGCTCGTCGACGCCGGAGCGCTTCTCGACCCGCGACTTGATCTCTTCCTTCAGCTCGGCGTCTTCGGTGTCGAGCCGCTGGAGCGCGACGTCGGCGTCCATGGTCTGCTGCTGGGCGCGGGAGATGTCGCCCTCGAACTGGGCGAGGCGCCGCTCGAGCTCGGCGACGCGCTCCTTGGCGCGCTCTTCCTCGCGGTCGAGCAGCTCGCGCGCATTGGTCAGGCGCTGCAGCCCGGCCGCGGCGCGCGCTTCGGCATCGCGCAGCGCCGGCATTTCGGTGGCGCGGATCGCCTGGATGCGGGCGGCTTCGGCCTGGTGCTGGGTGCGCTCGGCCATTTCGCGAACCGCGAGGTCATGGGTCTGGCCGGATTCGTTGACGTCGGCATGCGCGCCGATCCAGCGCAGGTGGAACAGCGTGGCTTCCGCCTTGCGGACCTTGGCCGCGACCTCGCGATAGCGCACGGCCTGACGGGCCTGCTTCTTCAGGCCTTCCATCTGGCCGGCGAGCTGGCCGATGACGTCCTCGACGCGGGTGAGGTTGGTTTCGGCGGCCTTCAGCCGCAATTCGGCCTCGTGGCGGCGGGCGTGCAGGCCGGCGACGCCGGCGGCATCTTCCAGCACGCGGCGGCGCTGCTCGGGCTTGGCCTGGATGATCTCGCCGATCTTGCCCTGGTGGACGAGAGCGGGCGAACGCGCGCCGGTGGCGGCGTCGGCGAACAGGATCTGCACGTCGCGCGCACGCACGTCGCGGCCGTTGATACGATAGACCGAGCCGGCCTCGCGCTCGATGCGGCGGGAGATTTCGAGCAGCTGGCTGTCGTTCATCGCCGCCGGCGCGGTGCGATCGGTGTTGTCGATCGTCATCGTCACTTCGGCGTGGTTGCGCGCAGGACGGTTGCCGGAGCCGGCGAAGATCACCGCGTCCATGTCGGCCGCGCGCAGCGACTTGTACGAGGTTTCGCCCATCGCCCAGCGCAGCGCCTCGACGAGATTCGACTTGCCGCAACCGTTGGGTCCGACCACGCCGGTCAGGCCGGGCTCAATGACGAAGTCGGTGGCCTCAACGAAGGACTTGAAGCCGTGAAGGCGCAGGCGGGTGATTTTCATAAGCACGCATCTCTGTTGGCAGGCGCGAATCCCCCTGCCGGGACAATACCATGGAAGGCAATGTCACTCTCTGGGTGAGTCGCGCGAGGCGCCTCATGCGGTCGGACAATGGCCGCGGTGCGCCGCGAGGGCAACCGGCGAAAACCGCTTTTCCCAAGGGATTTATGCCGGGAAAGATACGGCTTTCGAGATGCGAATCAGGCGTTGAGCGGGGAAAATCAGCTCTTCAGCAGCGGATTGATCTTCTTGGCGAATTCATCGAACGAGGCTTCGCCCTTGATCTTCTCGCCGTTGATGAAGAAGGTCGGCGTCGAATCCACCTTCAGAACGTCGCTGGCGTATTTCTGGTCGGCGGCGATCTTGTCGAGCAGCGCCTGGTCCTTCAGGCAGGCCTCGACCTGCTGCTGGGTGAGGCCGGCCTGCTTGCCGATCCGCGTCAGGGTCTCGGTGGTGTTCTTCAGCACCCAGTCGTTCTGCTGGCGGAACAGCATGTCGGTGACCGCGAAATATTTCGACGCGTCGTCCTTGGCGATGCAGCGCGACAGCATCGAGCCGGCGGCGGCTTTGATGTCGAGCGGGAACTCGCGGAAGATGTAACGCACCTTGCCGGTGTCGATGTATTCCGACTTGATCTTGGGGAACACCTGCTCGTTGAACGCCGCACAATGCGGGCAGGTCATCGAGGCATATTCGGTGATGGTGACGGGGGCGTCCTTGGGGCCGAGTGCCATGTCGGGCAGCGACACGGGCTTGGCCACATCGGCGGCCGACTGCGCCATGGCCTCGTTGATGAACCGCAGCGGCGACAGTCCGGCGAGCGCGGCAAGACCGGTCAGCGACAGCATCGTGTTGAAGGCGCGGCGGGTGATGATCAAGGTCGGCTCCCGAATTGGCGTGGTCTCGCCCGAAGTTCCCGTTCAGGCGGCCTGTCGCTAGCTTGAAACGTAGTTCGAGGCAATGGCGAGCGACAGGGACGGGTCCAGATTACCGGCGGAATGAGGCTCAATTTCGCTTGATGGCGGCCCCGAGCCGCGCCAGCGCTGTCTTCAATTCTTCATCTTCGATGTCCCCCAGGCTCTCCGCCACCTTGGCCACCGATTTTGGATCCGGCGGACCGGGCCGGACCGGCGGCCGGGCGCGCGACAGGGGGGCCTGGCGGAAGGCGAGCTTGCCGACCGCGCTCCAGCCGAAGAAGCGATTGACCCGCTCCAGGATCACGTCGGCGGAGTGCTGGATCTCCAGCGCCATCGGCCCCTCGACCCGCAGCACCAGGGTCGCCGGCTCCTGCGGCTGGCCCTCGACCGGCTGCGGCCATTGCATCTTCAAAGGCTCGGCATGGGCCGCAATCTCCGGCCCGGCAATCTGCGCCCACCGGGTCACCAGCTCGCGCGCGGCAAAACCCTGCTTGGCATAGGCCTCGGCAAAGACGTCGTTGAGCAGGAGCGACAGCGGCTTGGCGCTGATGGGACCGGGTCTGGCAGGGAATTTGGACATGGACCCTTATAGCACTTCGCAGCGCAGGCCTCACCATTGGGGAGCGCCCCGCGAAGAAAGACGTGGATGCCCGCGACGAGCGCGGGCATGACGTGGAGAGGCCGGCGCGTTGCCGCTACAGTGAGAGCATGAGCCCCAAATCGGCACTAATGGCGAAATCGGAACCGGCTCAGGCGGGGGCCTCGTCGCGCCCGCTCGCGCTCCTCGCCTGGTACGACCGCCATCGCCGCCGTCTGCCATGGCGCGCGATGCCCGGCGAGACCTCGGACCCTTACCGCGTCTGGCTATCGGAGATCATGCTCCAGCAGACCACCGTGAGAGCTGTCGGCCCTTATTTCGAAAAGTTCGTCGCGCGCTGGCCGGATGTCACGGCGCTGGGGCGGGCGTCGCAGGATGATGTGCTGCGGATGTGGGCCGGGCTCGGCTATTACTCCCGCGCGCGCAATCTCCATGCC